>NZ_LSKG01000161.1:0-407 GCF_001557005.1 Sphingomonas sp. CCH15-F11
GCGTCAGCAGCATCAGCACGAGCGCTGCGATCCCGATGATCCCGCCAGCGAGGCTGCCCGGAAAGCGCGGTGACACATGCACGAGGTAGCCGAACGGGAACAGCAGCAGGAATGCGACCAGCAGGCCGACGGCGATGTCGCTGCGTTCGCGCATCAGGCTTCGACCACGAGCGGCGTGCCCGTGCCCTTCGCCTGGCACGCGAGCACATAGCCCTGCGCCTTGTCGGCGGGCGCGAGGCCGGACTCGACCTCCATCGTTACCTCGCCCTGCAGCAGCTTGACCACGCAGGCGCCGCATGTGCCCGCACGGCAGGCATAGGAGATCTCGACGCCCGCGCCCTCGGCCGCCTCGAGCACGGTCTCGTCCGCGGGCAAGGCCGCCGACACCCCCGACACGGAGAAGGTCA
>NZ_LSKG01000162.1:0-24681 GCF_001557005.1 Sphingomonas sp. CCH15-F11
TTCGATACGCCGCCCTTCGACTGCCTGCCAAGGCAGGCGCTCAGGACAGGCTTCGGCAAACTCAGCGGCTACTCAGGATGAGCGGTCGGGAAGCATTGGAAAAAGTGACAGCCCTTAGAAACCGACCCGTCCTAATCCCGCCGCCACACCAGCATCAGATTATTCGCCGGCATCTCGAGCAGTCGTTCGCGCGCCAGGCCGTATTGGTCGGCCACCGCGTCCATCGCCTCGACCGCGCGCAGGCCCCATCGGGGGTCGCGCGACCTGAGCGATTCGTCGAACGCCAGGTTGGACGGCGCGGTCGGTACATCGGCGCGCGTGAACGGACCATAGAGAATGAGCGGCGCGCCCGGTGCCAGCACGCGCCCCGCGCCCGCCATCAGCCCCAGCGCGGCTTCCCACGGCGCGATATGGACCATGTTGGCGCAGAAGATCGCGTCCGCCGCCGCGGTCGGCCAGACCGGCGCGGCGGCGTCGAGTTCGAGCGGCACCGCGACATTTTTCAGTCCTTCGCACCATGCCGCGATCGAAACCAGCGCCGCCGGATCGGGATCGCTCGGCTGCCAGCGCAGGGCCGGATAGCGGCCCGCCAGATAGGCGACATGCTCGCCGCTGCCCGAAGCGATTTCCAGCACCGTGCCGCCGGCGGGCAACAGGTCGGCGAGCGCATCGGCGATCGGCTCGCGGTTGCGCAGCGTCGCGGGCGCATGCTTGCGCGCCTCGGTGCCCGCTTCGGCGGCGATCCAGGGCAGCGAATCGGCCATTGCTTGTCCTTTCGACGAGGGGGCGCTTCAATGCGGCGACAGGTGGGGAGCAGGCAATGGCGAAAAGCAGTGATTCGGCAGGGGTGCGCTTTCCGCCGCCCCTGGTCTTTATCGGGATGCTGCTGATCGGCCTCGCGCTTGATCCGCTGGTCGGCAGCTTCGGGCTGGTTTGGACGCTGCGCTGGGCGGCGGGCGTGATCGTGGCGGTGGGTGGGCTGGTGATCATTGGCATGGCGATCGGCCTGTTCCGGCGTGCGGGCACCCGGCCGGAGCCTTGGGTCGAAACCAGCGCGATCGTCGCTGACGGCGTCTATGCCGCAACGCGCAATCCCATGTATCTCGGCATGGCGGCGGCGCAGGCAGGGCTGGCGATCCTGTTCGACAGCGTGGCGGGGGTGCTGCTGGTGCCTGTGGCGATGGCGCTGATCCACGCCTTCGTGATCGCGCGTGAGGAAGCCTATCTGACCGCCAAGTTCGGCGACGGCTACCTCGCCTACAAGGCGCGCGTGCCCCGCTGGTTCTGACGCACGGCGCGGATCCCGAACCAGATCAGCAGCCCGGCGGGTCCCGCCAGAAAGGTGACGAGCAGCACCGGCGCCTGCCCCCAGCGCGGAAAGCCGCGCCGGTCAGCGTCCTCCGCAATCCACAGCCCGGCGAACAGATCGAGCGCCAGATAGTGCAGCCAGCCCGTCACCACGCCGCCATCGGTCGCAAAAATCGCGCGCACGCCGGCGATGGTCGAGAAATCAGGCGCCGGCCCGTCGCTCGGCCCGAACCCACCGCTCAGCGCGGTTGCGACCAGTCCTGCATAGAGCAGGCACATCGCGCCCACGCCGCCGAAGCGCAGCACCGGGATCAGCCGCGCCCGACTAGGCAACAGGATCAGCATGGCCCAGGCGATCAGCGCCGCCAGATTGGCGATGCCGAACAGCGTGGACCAGCTCATCGGCCGGCCTATTCCGCCGCTTCGGCGGGCGCGGGGTCCTTCCAGGCCAGCACCGGCTTGCGCGCGGCCTGGGTCTCGTCGAGCCGGCGGCGCGGCGCGAAATGCGGCGCAGACTTGAGGCTCGCATCCCCCGCCTTGGCACGCAGCACGACCGATCGCAGCGCGCCGATGAACTGGTCGAGCGCCGCCTTGCTCTCGGTCTCGGTCGGCTCGACCAGCATCGCGCCATGGACGACCAGCGGGAAATAGACGGTCATCGGGTGATAGCCCTCGTCGATCAGCCCCTTGGCGACATCCAGCGTCGAAAAACCCTCGGCCAGGTTCGAATCGCTGAACAGCGCCTCGTGCATGCACGGGCCCGACGCCGCGAACGGCGCGTCCATCACGTCCTCCAGGCTGCGCAGCACATAATTGGCATTGAGCACCGCATCTTCGGCAACCTGCTTCAGCCCATCCGCGCCATGGCTGAGGATATAGGTCAGCGCGCGGGTGAACATGCCCATCTGGCCGTGGAACGCGGTCATCCGCCCGAAGCTGTTGAGCCGGCCGCCGAAATGTTCGTTCGAGAACTCCTCGGCGCGCTCTTCCTCGATCAGGTGGATGTACCCGTCCTTGGTCCGCGCCGTGTAGGGCAGCGGCGCGAACGGCGACAGCGCCTCCGACAAGACCACCGGCCCCGAGCCCGGCCCGCCGCCGCCATGCGGGGTGGAGAAGGTCTTGTGCAGGTTGATGTGCATCGCGTCGACGCCCAGGTCGCCGGGACGCACCCGCCCGACGATCGCATTGAAGTTTGCGCCGTCGCAATAAACATAGCCGCCGGCGGCGTGCACCGCGTCACTGATCCGCTTCAGATCACGCTCGAACAGGCCGCAGGTGTTGGGGTTGGTGATCATCACCCCCGCCACGTCGGGGCCGAGCCGCTGCTCGAGCGCATCCACGTCGACGCGGCCCTCCGGCGTCGCCGGAATATCCTCGACCGTGAACCCCGCAAAGGCGGCCGTCGCCGGGTTGGTGCCGTGCGCGCTCTCCGGGACCAGGATGACGCGGCGATTGCCCTCGCCGCGCGCTTCCAGCGCCGCCTTGATGCACAGGATGCCGCACAATTCGCCATGCGCGCCCGCCTTGGGGCTCATGGCCACGCCATGCATCCCGGTCAGGTCGATCAGCCAGAAGGCGAGTTCGTTGATGACGCCCAGCGCGCCCTGGACCGTGTCGACCGGCTGGAGCGGGTGGATGTCGGCAAAGCCGGGCAGCCGCGCCATCCGCTCGTTCAAGCGCGGATTGTGCTTCATCGTGCACGATCCCAGGGGAAAGAGCCCCAGATCGATCGCGTAATTCTGGCGGCTGAGCCGGGTATAGTGGCGCACCGTCTCCGGCTCCGACAGGCCCGGCAGGCCGATCGGCCGCGCGCGGTCCAGGCCGCCCAGGCGCGAGTTCACCGCATGCTCCTCGACCAGGTCGACGCCGGTCGTCTCGGTCGATCCGATCTCGAAGATCAGAGCCTCGTCCAGCATCAGCGCGCGGTTGCCGGTATAGGTCGCGCTGCCGGCAGCACCGCCATCGCCCATCGCCGGGCGCCATCCGCTTGCGTTGATCGTCATGCCAGCACCTCCGTCAGGCCCGCCACCAGGGCGTCGATGTCCTCGTCCGTGACCGTTTCGGTGACCGCGACCACCAGCCCGTGGTCGAGCGCGTGCTCGTCGGGATAAAGCCGGCCCAGCGACACGCCGGCCAGGATGCGGCGTTCAGCGAGCTGGCGGACCAGCGGTCGCGCCGCGACGGGCAGGCGCACGGTGAATTCGTTGAAGAACGCATCATTGACCAGCTCGACACCCGGCACCGCGACCAGCCGCTCGGCCACCTGCACCGCACGCGCGTGATTGATCGCCGCCAGCCGGCGCAGCCCCGCCTCGCCCAGCAGCGTCATGTGAATCGAGAAGGCGAGCGCGCATAGCCCCGAGTTGGTGCAGATGTTCGACGTCGCCTTTTCGCGCCGGATATGCTGCTCGCGCGTCGACAGCGTCAGCACGAAGCCACGCTTGCCATCGGCATCAACCGTCTCGCCGCACAGCCGCCCAGGCATCTGGCGCACCAGCTTTTCAGAGCAGGCGAACAGGCCGACATACGGCCCGCCGAACTGCAGCCCGACGCCCAGCGACTGGCCCTCGCCAACCACGATGTCCGCGCCCATTTCGCCGGGAGCGCGGATCGCACCCAGCGCCACCGGTTCGGTCACCACCGCGACGAGCAGCGCCTTCTTCGCATGGCACGCCGCCGCCAGCCCGGACAGGTCACCGATCCGGCCGAGAATATCGGGATACTGCACGACCACGCACGACGTATCGTCGTCGATCCGTGCGATCAGGTCATCGGTGTCGGGCATGGGATCGAGCGTCGGAACGGCAGTCACCAGGTCGTCGCCGGTAAACTTCGCCATCGTCCGCGCGACCGAGACGTAATGCGGATGCAGCCCGCCCGACAGGATCGCCTTGGCCCGCCGGGTCACCCGACGCGCCATCGTGATCGCCTCCCAGCACGCAGTCGACCCGTCGTACATCGACGCGTTGGCGACGTCACAGCCGAACAGGCGCGCGACCTGAGTCTGGAACTCGAACAGCATCTGCAGCGTGCCCTGCGCGATTTCCGGCTGATAGGGCGTATAGGCGGTCAGGAACTCGCCACGCTGGATCAGGTGGTCGACCGTCGCCGGGACATGATGGCGATAGGCGCCACAGCCAAGGAAGAACGGCACCTCGCCCGCGACCAGGTTCTTTGCGGCCAGCGCCTTCATATGGCGCTCGACCGCCATTTCGCTGGCGTGCATCGGCAGGCCGTGGATCGGGCCGTCGAGCTGTGCTTCGGCGGGCACATCGACGAACAGGTCGTCGATGGTGGCCGCACCGATGGTGGCAAGCATGGCCGCGCGGTCGGCCGGGGTCAGGGGCAGGTAACGCATATGATTTCCCGTTGCTCCGGCGGAGGCCGGAGCCGCAAGCAGCGGGCGCGTGCTTCGATGTCGAAGCAGCCCCGGCCTCCGCCGGGGCGACGCCGGATCACAGTTTCGCGACGAACGCCTCGTATTTGCCTTCGTCCATCAGCTCGTCGAGCTCGGACGGATCGCTCAGCGTCAGCTTGAAGAACCAGCCGTCGCCCTCCGGATCCTCGTTGACCAGCCCGGGATTGTCCTCGAGCGCCGCATTGCCCTCCAGCACGGTGCCCGACACCGGCGCATAGACGTCGGACGCGGCCTTGACCGATTCGACGACCGCAGCGTCATCGCCCTTGGTGAATTCCTTGCCCTCCTCGGGCACCTCGACGAACACCACGTCGCCCAGCTGGCCCTGGGCGTAATCGGTGATACCGACGGTGGCGACATCGCCGTCGACATCGATCCACTCATGGTCTTCGGTAAAGTATCGGCTCATATGGGCGGGCTCCTCAACGAACGTAACGATGGGGGACAAACGGCATGGCGACGATTTCGGCGCGGTGCGACTTGCCGCGCTGGGCGAGGGTCACCATCGTGCCGGCAGCCGCAAGCGCGGCGGGCACATAGGCCATCGCGATCGGCTTCTGGACCGTCGGCGCGAATCCGCCCGACGTGACGCGGCCGATCGCGCGGCCGTCGGCGTCGACGACTTCGGCGCCTTCGCGCACCGGCTGGCGCCCCTCGACGATCAGGCCGACGCGTTTGACCGCCGCGCCTTGCGCCAGCTGCGCGGCGATCCGCTCGGCACCGGCAAAGCCGCCCGCCTCGCGCCGCTTCTTCGACAAGGCAAAGGTCAGGTCCGCCTCGACCGGTGTCGTGTCGGGATCGAGGTCATGGCCATAAAGCGGCAGGCCGGCCTCCAGCCGCAGCGAATCGCGCGCGCCCAGCCCGATCGGCTTGACCTCCGGCTCGGCGCACAGCGCATCGGCGAGCGCCACCGCGGCATCGGCCGACACCGAAATCTCGAAGCCGTCCTCGCCGGTATAGCCGGACCGCGAGACGTGCAGCTCGACGCCCTGCCAGCGATACGTCGCGGCCTGCATGAAGGTCAGCCGCTCGACGCGCGCACCATCAGCATCGACCGGCGCGAACCCCAGCCGCGCCAGTGCATCGACCGCCTTCGGCCCCTGCAGCGCCAGCAGCGCCTGCTCGTCCAGGTGATTGAGCGTGATCTCGTCGGGCAGGAATTCGCGCAGATGGGCGATGTCGTCCCATTTGGTCGCGCCGTTGACCACCAGGTAGAGCGCCTCGCTTGTCGCGTCACCCACTTCGCCGTTCGCTTCGAGCGAAGTCGAGAAGCGTGTCTCGACGCCGCTCGACACGAACGGCGACGAAGCCGGGGTCAGCCGCGTAACCATCAGGTCGTCGAGCACGCCGCCATTTTCGGCAAGCAGCAGCGTGTAGCGCACCCGCCCCGGCTTCAGCGCGGAAATGTCGCCGGGCACCAGTGCTTCGAGCGCCTGCGCTGCGCCCTCGCCGGAAATCACCAGCTGGCCCATATGCGATACATCGAACAGCCCGGCGGATTCGCGCGTCCACAGATGCTCGGCCATGATGCCGTCATACTGGACCGGCATCTCATAGCCCGCGAACGGCACCATGCGGCCGCCGCGCGCGCGGTGCCAGGCATCGAGCGGCAGCCGGTCGAGCGCGACCGCCGCGTCGTCATCCGCATCCTGAAGGTCGAGATCGCTCATCGGGCACATCCATGCAGGCAGGAGGACAATCGACACAGTATCCCTGCCGCCGCTGCGGCCCGGTCTGCATCGCCCCCTCTGTCACGGAACCTGAGAGCTTTCCCCGGGGCGAGTGCCCGGGTTACCCCTTCGGTGGCCCCGGATCGGGTCCGGGGCGCTTTCCAGAGTGTCGATTTGGTCCTCGCGGTCCCGTCTGCCTGAGAGATTCCGGGGCGGTTGCTCCTTCGGCGGCGCCGTTTCCGTGACCGGTCACGACACGCTCTCCCGCGCGGCCCATGCCGGTTGCCCGCCATCGACGGGCTTACGCATGACGCGGCGCAGCAACCGAGTCAATCTGGCATTCGCGGCAAATCCGGCGACGTGGCGCAAACCGCCGCGCGGCGGCGCTCAGCGCGTGACGTTGTAGCGCAGCTGCGCCTCGGTCAGCTGAAAGCCGACCAGCGCCTCGAACGTCGCGCTCAGCACCGCCTGGCGCACCGCCGGCGTGCTGAGCGGGTCGATCGCCGCATCCTGATCGCCCGCGCGGCGGCGACGGGTCAGCTCGGCGCGGACTTCATCGGGCAGGGTGGCGGCGGCCGCGTCGATGACGGCGGTTCCGTCTCCCTTTGCGGTTGTGCGTGCCTCGCCGGGCGCAAAACGCAGCGTCACGCTGCCGACCCGCTTCGACACCACCTGCGTGCCGCCGCGGACGACGCTCACGAAATAGGGCAGCGTCACGTCACGCGCACCGTCTGCGTTCTGGCGGCTGCCCTGGACATCGAAGGTCAGGCGGCTGACGATCTCGTTGCCGGTCTGACCACATTCGGCGCGGACATTGGTGATGATCGCCGTCACGTCGATCGCGCGCGAATCGGTGCTGCCCGCAGGATTGAACAGCGTGATGTCGCCGGTACCCGCGGGCACCGCGGCGATCGGGCAGGCCGACCGCACTGCCGTGACGCCCACCCCACCCTCGACTTCCAGGTCGCCGGTGCGCCGGCAACCGCCCAGCACCAGCATCGCGGTGAGGGCACAAAGCGCAATCGGGCGGAACTTCACTGGCAGGAACCCTCATCAAACTCGGCGCGGAATGCCGCAACACTGGACAGCCCGGGGGCGTCGGCACCCGGCCCGGAACGGGGCGCACCATAGGAACCGCCTTTCGCCCACGCAAGCAATCGCGTAGACGCTGGCCCATGACGACCGACGCCAAGCCGCAACTCGACCTGCTGATCGCCGCGCCACGCGGCTTTTGTGCCGGGGTCGACCGCGCGATCCAGATCGTCGAGCTGGCGATCGCGCGCTACGGCGCGCCCGTCTATGTCCGGCACGAAATCGTTCACAACCGCTATGTCGTTGAGAACCTGAAGGCCAAGGGCGCGGTCTTCGTCGACGAGCTGGATGAAGTGCCCGACGGCGTCACCGTCGTCTTTTCCGCGCATGGCGTGCCAAAGGTCGTGCCCGCCCAGGCGGAGGCACGCGGGTTGTCCTATCTCGACGCGACATGCCCGCTGGTTTCCAAGGTCCACCGCCAGGCCGAGCGCCTGGTCGCCGCCGGCCGCCACATCGTCTTCGTCGGCCATGCCGGCCATCCCGAAGTCATCGGCACCTTCGGCCAGGTGCCCGCCGGCCGCATGTCGCTGGTCGAAACGGTCGAGGATGTCGAGGCGCTCGATGTGCCCGATCCGGAAAACCTCGCCTACCTGACCCAGACCACCCTGTCCGTCGACGATACCGCGGCGATCTGCGCGGCGCTCCAGGCGCGCTTTCCCGCGATCCTCGCGCCCAAGGCCGACGATATCTGCTACGCGACGTCCAATCGCCAGGCGGCGGTCAAGGCGATCGCCTCATCATGCGAGCGTGTGCTGGTCATCGGCGCGCCCAATTCGTCCAACTCGCTCCGGCTGGTCGAGGTCGCCGAGCGTGAAGGCACGCCGTCGCGGTTGATCCAGCGCGGCGCCGATCTCGATTTCGCCTGGCTCGACGGGGTGCGAACGCTGGGGATCACGGCCGGTGCGTCCGCCCCGGAGATCCTGGTTCGCGAAGTCGTGGATGCGATCGCGAGCCGTTTCGATGTGACCGAGCGCGAGGTGGAAGTGACGCGCGAGGCGATCGCGTTCCGGCTGCCGCGCGGGCTCGAAGCCGCCTGACGCGCGTCGCGGCGCCGGATGGCTGTCTATACCCATGTGTCCGCGGAGGCGTTGGGCGCGTTCCTGACCCGCTTCGATGTCGGCGATCTCGTCTCGGCCAAGGGCATTGCCGAGGGGGTGGAGAACAGCAATTACCTGGTCGAAACCACGCGCGACCGCTTCATCCTTACGCTGTATGAAAAGCGGGTCTCTGCAGACGACCTGCCCTATTTTCTTGCCCTGCTCGATCATCTCGCGGCCAAGGGCCTGCCGGTGCCGCCGGCCATCCGGGACCGGACCGGCCAGGCGATCCACGCGCTGGCCGGACGTCCGGCCTGCCTGATCCGGTTCCTGAAGGGCGTGTCGCTGTCCCACCCCACCCCCGCGCAAGCGCTGGCCGCGGGCGACGCGATGGGGCGGATGCACGCGGCAGTGGCAGATTTTGCCGGGGACCGGACCAATTCGATGGGCCAGCCGACCTGGCGCGCGTTCTATGAACGCTGCGGTGCCAGCCTGGACGACATCGCACCGGGACTGCACCGCGACCTTGGTCTCGCGATTGACCGGCTGGCCGACCGATGGCGCGACCTGGCGCTGGATCGCTGCGCCATTCACGCCGACCTGTTCCCCGACAACGTCCTGATGCTCGGCGAGGCGATTACCGGGCTGATCGACTTCTATTTCGCGTGCACCGACATCCGCCTCTATGATTTGGCGATCATGCACACCGCTTGGTCGTTCGACGCGACCGGCACGCGCCACGACGCCGCAGTCGGCGACGCGCTGATTACCGGCTATGCCCGGCACTTTCCGTTGAGTGACACCGAGCAGGCGGCCTTCAACGATCTGGCGGCCGGCGCGTGCGTCCGCTTCACCCTGTCGCGCGCCTGGGACTGGCTGAACACGCCGGCCGACGCGCTGGTCACGCGCAAGGACCCGCTCGCCTTCTGGCGGCGGCTGCGCATCTACGACCCCGATCTTGCCCGTATCGCACGGACGCTGGCATGACCGAGCTGCCTCTGGTCGAGATCGCCACCGATGGCGCGTGCAAGGGCAATCCGGGTCCCGGCGGCTGGGGCGCGATCCTGCGGTTCGGCGACAAGGAACGCGAGCTGTCGGGCGGCGAGCCGCTGACGACCAACAACCGCATGGAGCTGATGGCGGCGATCGAGGCGTTGCGCGCGCTCAACAAGCCTTGCCGGGTCAAGCTGACCACCGACAGCCGCTACGTCATGGACGGCCTGACCAAATGGATCCACGGCTGGCGACGCAATGGCTGGCGCACCGCCGACCGCAAGCCGGTCAAGAATGCCGAACTGTGGCAGCAACTGCTCGCCGCCGCCGAACCGCATCGCGTCGAATGGCAGTGGGTCAAGGGGCATGCCGGCCACCCCGACAATGATCGCGCCGACCGGCTGGCCAGCGACGCTGCACTGGCGGTGGCGGCCGGCAGGACATCGCCGGCGCGCGGATGATGCGGCGATCGGAGCGCGCGCGGGGTCGAAGCCGCCGCCGCACCCTCGACACGCCCAGGGACCTTCCATATCAGCAAAGCGTTGCTGCTGCGATGCAACACACGGAGTCTGACGGGCAATGACATCCTCACCGGGGCGCGAACCGATTACCCCTGTTATCCTGTCGGGGGGATCGGGCACCCGGCTATGGCCCTTTTCCCGACCGGAAATGCCCAAGCAGTTCCTTGCCCTCGACGGCACCGAGACGATGCTCCAGGCGACCGTCAACCGCGTGCCGGTCTCCGCCGGCTTCGCGGCACCCATCGTCGTCGCGGCGCAGGGTCATGCGCCATTGGTCACCGCCCAGCTGTCTGCGATCGGCGTCGACGCCGCATCGGTGATCCTCGAGCCGGTGGCGCGCAACACCGCGCCGGCCATCGCGCTCGCGGCTCTCGCGGTCGACGGTGACCCGATCCTGCTCGTCATGCCGTCCGACCATGTCATCCGGGATGTCGCCGCGTTTCATGCCGCGATCGGGCGCGCGCGCGACCTGGCCAACGATGGCTGGCTGGTCACGTTCGGGATCACGCCCGATTCGCCGCAAACCGGCTATGGCTGGATCGAGATCGGCGCGCCGCTGGGCGAAGGCACGTTCCGCGTGAACCGATTCCTCGAAAAGCCGTCGCGCGAGCGGGCGGACGCGATGCTCGCTGCCGGTGGCCATGCCTGGAACGGCGGCATCTTTCTGTTCCGGGCAAGCGCCTATCTGAACGCGCTGGATGCCCACGCGCCCGACGTTGCGGATGCCGCGCGCCGGGCAATGGCGGTGCCGCGCACCGATGGCGCGCTGCTGCACCCGGATGCGCATGCGATCGCGTCGGCGCCGTCGATCTCGATCGACTATGCAGTGATGGAAAAGGCGCCGCAGGTGGCGGTGGTTCCGGTCGGCATGGAATGGAGCGACGTCGGCAGCTGGGACGCGCTGCACGGCATCAGCGCCTGCGACGACGCCGGCAATGTGTGTCGTGGCGATGTCGTGGCGATCGACAGCCGCGACTGCCTGGTGCTCGCCGGGGGCGCACGCGTCGCCGTTCTCGGGGTAGAGGGGCTAGCGGTCATCGTCGACGGCGACGACATCCTGATCCTGCCGCGCGCACGGTCGCAGGACGTGAAGCGCGTGACCGATGCGGTCGCGGACCGATCCGCAAGGTCCAGCCCGACCGGCTGACCGGTGAATCGAAGATGACGGTCAGTCGCCCTCTTCGACCGGCGCGCCAGGACCGTTTTTCAGGACGGACTCGATCGCATTGCGCGCGCTGGCCTTCGAGGCATAGCCCTCGGTCCACCAGATCAGTTCCGAATTATATTTGAACTTGGCGACGAACTCGCCGGCCTTGTTCTTTTCGATCACGAACTTGTGCGCCATCGCATCGCCCCCGATTCATCGTTTCGGCACGGGAAGGATCGACGCAATCGGCGCCGACGTCAACCGGCGGTCATGCCGACGCAGCCGCCAGCCGGGCGGGCAGATAGGCGCTGGCATCGACGTCGCGCACCAGCGGTTCGGGCGTCGCGTTCAGGATCAGCGCCTTGGCAAGCTTGGCCGCCGCCGGCGCGGTCTGGATGCCGAATCCGCCCTGCCCCGCAAACCAGAAGAAGCCGGGCCGCGCGTCGTCAAAGCCATAGACCGGCAGCCGGTCGGGCGCGAAGCTGCGCAGCCCCGCCCAGCGGCGCTCGACCGCCGCGATCCGCCAGTCGACCGCCGCCTCCAGCCGGTCGATCGCCACTGCGACGTCGATCTCCTCGGGCGCGACGTCGCGCGGCCGATCGGGGATTTCGTCGTGCGGCGACAGCCAGATGCGGCCGCCGGCTTCGGGCTTGAAGTAGAATTGGTCGCGTACGTCGCGGATCAGCGGCATGTCGGACGGCGCCCCCGGCTCGACCCGCAACTGCGCCAGGGTCCGTCGCAACGGCGCGATGCCGACCGGCGGCACGCCGGCCAGCGCGGCCACCTCGTCCGCCCATGCACCCGCTGCGTTGACCAATATTCCCGCGGCGACCGTGCCCCCGGTCGTTTCCAGGTGCCACATCGCGCCCGCCCGCGCGGCCGCGATCAGCCGCGCGGAAGTCAGGATGTGCACCCCGTGCCGGCGCGCGGTGCGCAGATAGGCCCCGTGCAGCCCGCCCACATCGATGTCGCAGCAGCTTGGATCGAGCAGCCCCAGCCGCCAGTCGGGGCGCAGTCCCGGCACGAACGCGGCGGGGTCGACCGATTGGAAAATGAGTCCGGCGTCGGCGAAGGTCGCGACCATGGCGTCGATCAGCGGCGCGTCGGCCTGTCTGCCGATGAAGAGTTCGCGGCGCGCTGACAGGAAGCCGGCATCGGCAACGTCGGCGGGCGGATCGCGCAGCCAGGGCCCCGACGCGGTCGTCAGCGGTTGGACCCCCGGCCCGCCATAGGTTTCCGACCAGAACGCCGCCGAACGGCCGGTCGCGTGATAGCCCGGCTGATCCTCCGCCTCGATCAGGACGACTCTTGCATGCGGGGCCAGTTCCGCCGCGACGCTCGCCCCGGCGATCCCGCCACCGACGATCGCGACGTCGAACGCCGTCATGCCACCACCGCGACGGAATCAGCCCCGGATCGGGCACGCGCGTCGAGGAACAGGTCGATTTCCGCCAGCGCGCGATTGCGCACGGCGTCGACCTCGCGCAGGATTTCATGCGCGGACTCGCGCCCGAACCGCACGACCCGGTTGTCGGGCAGCCGCGCGGCGATCGCGTGGGCCGCGCGGGGATCGACCAGCTTGTCGTGGTCGGCGATCAGCATCAGCGTCGGCACGCGGACCCCGCCCAGCATCGCCGGATCGCGCAGGTTGCGGGTCGATGCGAACGCTTCGATCACCCAGTTCCAGCTCGGCGGGCCGGTCAGCAGCTCCGGCTTCTCGGTCTGCCACCAGATCTCGTCGGCATAACGATCCGCATCGTCGGTCAGCAACGCGGCGCGGGTGTCGGTGGTATAGGGCTTCTCGTTGCCCTTCCACGCCGGACGGGCCGGATTGCCGACCCCGCCCAGCCGCCGGGCCAGCCATTCGGCGAAGCGCGGGCCGATCGGCCCGTGCAGCCCGAGCATCGGCGCGATCAGGACGGCGGCAGCGGGCGCGATCCGTTGCTCGGCGAGCGCGCGCAACACCAGGTGCCCGCCCATCGAATGTCCCATGATGACATGCGGCGCGGGCGTCTGTGCCACCCACTGCCGAAAGAACACCGCCAGGTCGTCAATGAACTGTTCGAACCGGTCGATATGGCCGCAATGCGGGTTGTCGGTCAGCCGACCCGATCCGCCCTGCCCACGCCAGTCGAACGAGGTGACGTGCCAGCCGCGCCTATGCCAATGGTCGAGCGTCTCCAGATATTTCTCGAAAATGTCGCCGCGCCCGCCCTGGAACAGGATGCTGCCGCGCGGCGCGCTATCGGACGCAGCCGGCCAGGTGAACCGGCGCAGGTCCCACCCGTCGGGCGCGCGCCAGCGATCGATCCGGGCGCCCTCGGGCACCGTGCGGCAAAGGGTTCGGTCATCGGCCATGCACGGTGGTTACGTTTTGGAAAGCCGTTCCGTCTAGGGATTTGTCCGGTGGGGAATATCGTAAACCTGATCTTGATCGTCAGCCTCGTGCTGCTGCTCGTGTCGGCGGGCGTCGAGGACGCGCGCCAGCGCACGATCGCCAACTGGAAGAACGCGGCGATCGCGCTGCTCGCGATCGCGTGGTGGGTCGCCAATGGCCGCGCGCTTTGGCCCGACATCGCGCTGCAGGTCGGCGTGGCCGCCGCGGTGTTCGGGATGTTCGTGCTGGTTTTCGCGCTCGGCCAGATGGGCGGCGGCGATGTCAAGATGATCGGTGCGCTGGCGCTGTGGCTGCCGATCGAGCCCCTCGTGTGGATGCTGATTTTGATGTCGCTGCTCGGCGGTGCGCTGACGGCGGTGCTGATGCTCGAAAAATGGCTGCGCAAGCGCGAGGGCGCGATCGAGATTCCCTACGGCGTCGCGATCGCCATGGCAAGCCTGATCGCGCTGCGCGAACCGTATCTTAACCATTTCGGGTGATTGCTTAACGCTGGATCAACCGGCCCGGCGACTGAAAGGCCCTTTGCGTCATGGATGGAAGAAAGATCATTCTGCTGGTGGGTGCACTGATCGTGGCAGCGATCACGGCGTTCATGGCCCGCAACCTGATGTCGGGCACGCCCGCGCCGCAAGCGGTCGCAAACGGCGCACCCGTCGTCAAGGTCAAGGGCCCCGAGGTGCTGGTCGCCGCGCGCGCGCTGCCGGTCGGCACCATCCTCGATGCCGGCGCGCTGAAGTTTCAGCCCTGGCCGGCCGAACTGATCGAAGGCGCCTATTACATCAAGGGCACCAATGCCGACCTGAAGCAGCTTCAGGGCACCGTTGTGCGCTATGCGATCCCCGCCGGCCAGCCGGTGACCCAGGGGTCACTGGTCAAGCCCGGCGATCGCGGCTTCCTGGCCGCGGCGCTCGGGCCGGGGATGCGCGCGGTCACCGTGCCCGTTTCCGCACAGTCGGCGGTGGCCGGTTTCGTGTTCCCGGGCGACCGCATCGACATCGTGCTGACGCAATCGGTCGCCGGCGGCGGCGACGGTCCGCCGCTCAAGGTGTCGGAGACAATCCTGCGCAATGTTCGCGTGCTCGCCACCGACCAGCGCACCGACAAGACGACCGACGACAATGGCAAGACGGTCGTCGAAACCTATTCGACGGTCACGGTCGAAGCCACGCCGCGCATCGCCGAAAAGCTGGCGGTCGCACAGACCGTGGGTTCGCTGTCGCTGTCGCTGCGCTCGCTGGCCGACAGCGCGGGCGAACTTGAGCAGGCGATTGCCGATGGCGAGGTGAGCGTTCCGGAAGGCGGCGATCCCGCTGCGGAAAAGGCGATGCTGGCCCGCGTGTCGGCGCGTCCGATCGAAGGCCGGGCGAGCTTTTCCACGGGTGCCGACATCTCGCGCTACCAGCGCAGCACCGTGCCGGCCAAGCCGGTCGAGGGCAATGGCGGCAGCAACGGCGCATCCGGCATTCCGGGCGCCGGACCGGTCGTGCGCATCGCACGCGGCAACAACGTGACGGAAGTCGCGACGGGGGGGAAGAATTAAGATGGCAACGCTTTCGAAGCGCATGGTCGGTGCGCCGGCGATCCTGGCCCTGCTGGCCAGCACCGTCGGGACCACCGCGATGCCCGCATTCGGCCAGCAGGTCGCCAGCACGCCGCAGACGGTCCAGGTCAACACCGGCCGCGGTCGCCTGATCACGCTCGCCCAGCCGATGTCCGACCTGTTCGTCGCCGACGAAAGCGTGGCCGACGTCCAGGTCCGTTCGCCGACCCAGCTGTACATCTTTGGCAAGGGGCCCGGTGAGACGACGGTCTATGCGACGTCCAAAACGGGCAAGGTCGTTTATTCGGCGACGGTCCGGGTCGGCAACAATTTCGACTCGATCGGCCAGATGCTCAGCCTGACCATGCCCGACACCGACGTGAAGGCGACGACGCTCAACGGCATCGTCGTGCTGACCGGCACCGTGCCGAACCCCGACGACGCGGCCGAGGCCGAGCGCCTGGTCCAGGCGTTCGTCGGCGACAAGACGCAGGTGCTGACCCGCATCCGCACCGCGACCCCGCTCCAGGTGAACCTGCAGGTCCGGATCGCCGAGGTCAGCCGCAGCTTCGTCAAGAATATCGGCGTCAACCTGGCGTCGGCGGATTCAACCGGCGGCTTCAAGTTCGGCGTGTCGCGCGGCCGTTCCTCTGCATCGCAGTTCGTGCCCGGCGGCCCGATCGGCGTCGGCAACGAAGGCAGCGATGACGTCACCGTCCTGACCGCGCCCGCGACCGGGACCGCGCTCTACGGCGCCGGCAAGCTGCTCGGGCTCGACCTGCTCGGCTCGCTCGATCTGGGCGAACGCAACGGCCAGGTGATTACGCTCGCCAATCCGAACCTGACCGCGCTGTCGGGCGAAACCGGTACCTTCCTGGCGGGCGGCGAAATCCCGATCCCGATCAGCCAGGGGCTGGGCGCAGTCTCGGTCGAATACAAGCAATATGGCGTCAGCCTCGCCTACACGCCGACGGTGCTCTCCGACGGCCGCATCTCGCTGCGCGTCCGCCCGGAGGTGTCGCAGCTGACCGCAGTCGGCGCCGTCACGCTCAACGGGACGCAGATCCCTGCGCTCACGACGCGACGCGCGGAAACGACGGTCGAGCTCGGCTCGGGCCAGAGCTTCATGATCGGCGGCCTGCTTCAGAACAACCAGGACAATTCGATCGACAAGGCACCCGGCCTTGGCGACGTGCCCCTGCTCGGTTCGCTGTTCCGCTCGAACTCGTTCCAGCGCAACGAAACCGAGCTGGTGATCGTCATCACCCCGTATCTGGTCAAGCCTGTCGACGCGTCGCAGATCGTGCTGCCGACCGACGGCTACCGCTCGCCCAACGATGCGGAGCGGCTGTTGCTGGGGCAGACTTCGGTCGGCCAGACCGGCGAGAAGCGGCCGATGCCGAGCGTCGCGCCGTCGACCAGCGCCGCGCCGACGATCGGTGCCGTCGCCCCGCTCCCGACCGGCCCGACGCTGCCGCAGGCAAGCCCGTCCGAAAAGGCGATCAACCCACGGGGCAAGGCAAAATCGGCCGCGCCCGGTTTCAGCGCGAATTGATCCGGTGATGATCATGGAGGCACGGAAAATGTCACGTTCTCTTCTTCCCGGCGCAATCGCCGCCGCCCTGCTCGTCTCCGGCTGTTCGGGTTATCGCGGCATCGAATCGGCCAATCAGCCGGTCGTCCAGCGCACCGATTATGCCATCGACCTCGCCACCAGCGGCGACGCGCTCGCCGCCGGCGAGGCAAGCCGCCTGGCGGGATGGCTCGCGTCGCTGCGCGCGCAATATGGCGACGATATCGCGGTCGACGATCCGACCGCCTCCGCCGGCATCCGCCGCGCGATCGCGGAAGAGGCCAAGACCTATGGGCTGGCGGTCAGCGATGCGGCACCGGTCACGGTGGGCGCGGTCGCACCGGGGACGGTGCGCGTGCTGTTGAGCCGTTCGTCCGCGAGCGTGCCCAATTGCCCCAATCATTCCAACACCTCGGCGCCGACATTCGCGGCGTTGACGTCGTCAAACTATGGATGCGCGGTCAATTCCAACCTCGCCGCCATGGTCGCGCGTCCGCAGGACCTGGTTCGCGGTCAGCCGGGGGCGACCACCACCGATCCGGCGACGGCGGTCAAGGCGATCGGCACCTATCGCAAGGCGACACCGACCGGCGCGGGCGGCCTGAAATCCGAATCGACCGGAGGCAAATAAGATGAACGCGCCATGGAACCCCGGCCGCACCGCCAACCGTGAACCCTTCGTCGCATTCGTCTGCGACGAAATCACCGCCGAGGCGGTTCGCCCGATCGCGGTCGAACAGGGCTGGTCGGCGGAAAAGGTCAACAAGGGCGGGCTGCGCAACGCCGTGCAGACGCTGTCGGTATCGGCAAGCCCGCACGTCCTGTTCGTCGACCTGTCCGAATCGGGCGATCCCCTCAACGACATCAACGCGCTCGCCGAAGTATGCGAGCCCGGTACGGTCGTGATCGCGGCCGGCCAGGTCAACGACGTCCGTCTCTATCGCGATCTCGTGGCCAGCGGCATCCAGGATTACCTGCTGAAGCCGCTCAATCCCGACATGCTGCGTGACGCATTCTCGAACGCACAGGCGCTGCTCAACGCGCCCAAGCTTGCCGATACGGGGTCGGAACGGCCGCATTGCTCGATCGCGGTGATCGGCGTGCGCGGCGGCGTCGGGGCATCGACCGCCGCCACCTCGATCGCATGGCTGCTCAGCGAAAAGTCCCAGCGCAACACCGCGCTGCTCGACCTCGACGTGCATTTCGGCACCGGTGCGCTGGCGCTCGACCTCGAGCCCGGTCGCGGGCTGACCGACGCGATCGAAAATCCGAGCCGCATCGACGGGCTGTTCATCGAACGCGCCATGGTGCGCGCCTCCGAACGGCTGGCGGTGCTGTCGGCGGAAGCGCCGATCAACTCGCCGGTGATGACCGATGGCGGGGCCTTCTACCAGCTGCAGGAGGAGATGCGCGGCGCGTTCGAATGCACCGTCATCGACCTGCCGCGCGCGATGCTGATCCAGCACCCGCATCTGATCGCCGATGTGCAGGTGGCCGTGGTGGTGACCGAGTTCACGCTCGCCGCCGCACGCGACACGATCCGCGTGCTGTCGTGGTTCAAATCGAACGCGCCCCAGACCCAGGTCATCGTCCTGGCCAATCGCGTCCATCCGGCCGCGCAGCTGGAGATCAGCCGCAAGGACTTTGAAGGCTCGATCGAGCGCAAGGTCGATCACGTCGTTCCGTTCGACCAGAAGCTGACCGCCAACGCGGCCAAGCTGGGCAAGACCGTGGCCGACGCCGGCAAGGGGTCGAAGACGATCGTGCCGCTGGTCACGCTGTCCCAGCAGCTGGCCGAGATCGGCGACAATGCCGATCCCGATCAGAAGGCGGCGAAGGGCAAGAAGGGCGGCGCGAAGCCGGGCGACGGTGCCGCCTCGCTGCTGGGCAAGATCGTCGCGTTCAAGCCGAAAATGCCGGGCAAGGCCGCCCGCAAATGACCGTGATCGCGTAACCGCGATCGCGATGCACGACAGGAAGAGGCGAAGGGGCGACGGGCAATGATGGCGATGATCCTGGTGACGGCAGGAATGTTGTTCACCCTCTTGCTGATTTTCTTTGCCTTGTCGGGGCCGTCGACGGCGCGCGCGGGTTCGCGCCGCCTGACCAGCGTGCGCGTGCGCCATTCCGAAAGCGCGGGCGGGGCGCTCGTCGAGGCGCAGATGCGCCGGATCGCGGCGGTCAAGGCGACCAGCATGGACCTGGCGATCGGGCGCTTCCTGCCAAATCCGGCACAGCTTGCGAAGCGCCTGGCAATGACCGGGAAATCCTGGACGGTCGGCCAGTACGGGATGGCATCGGCCGCGGTGCTCGCGGTGGTGTTCGCGCTGTTGTGGCTGCGCGGCCTCCCGGTGCTGCTGGCGCTGATGGTCGGCGCCTTTGCGGGCACCGGGCTGCCGCACATGGTCGTCGGCTTCTTCGTCAAGCGCCGGGTCAACAAGTTCACCGCCAAGTTTCCCGATGCGATCGAGTTGCTCGTCCGCGGCCTGCGCTCGGGCCTGCCCATCACCGAGACGATGGGCGTCGTCGGTCAGGAAGTGCCCGGCCCGGTCGGTGAGGAATTCCGCGCGGTGTCCGACAAGATGAAGATCGGCAAGACGCTCGATCAGGCGCTGCAGGAAACTGCGGAGCGGCTGGGCACGCCCGAGTTCCAGTTCTTCGTAATCACCATCGCCATCCAGCGCGAAACCGGCGGCAACCTGGCCGAAACGCTCGCCAACCTGGCCGACGTGCTGCGCAAGCGCAGCCAGATGAAGCTGAAGATCAAGGCGATGTCGTCGGAATCGAAGGCGTCGGCCTATATCGTCGGATCGCTGCCCTTCATCGTCTTCGGGCTCATCTGGTTCATCAATGCGACCTACATGCAGAACTTCTTCATCGATCAGCGGCTGATGATCGCCGGTGGCGGCGGGCTGGTGTGGATGAGCATCGGCGCCTTCATCATGGCGAAGATGGTCAATTTCGAAATCTGAAGGCGCGGATCATGGAATCAACTCCCGGCCCTACCCTGTTCGGTGTCGACGTCTTCTGGGTCGCGACGGTCCTTGCGGGCGTCGCCACCTTCGCGGTGCTCGTCGCGCTCTATGCCGTCACGACGGTGCGCGACCCGATGACCAAGCGCGTCAAGGCGCTCAATGACCGTCGCGAGCAGCTGAAGGCCGGCATCACCGCCTCGACCTCGAAGCGGCGGGCCAAGCTGGTCCAGCGCAACGATACGACCGATCGCATCCGCGACTTCCTGTCGTCGCTCAAGGTGCTGCAGGACGAGCAGGTCAAGGCCGCGCAGATCAAGCTGATGCAGGCGGGCATCCGGTCGAAGGATTACGCCGTCGCGGTCATTTTCGGCCGGATGATGCTTCCGATCTTCATCGGTGGCACGATGCTGTTCCTGGTCTACGGGACAGAGATGTTCGCCGACTGGAGCCCGCTCAAGGCCTATGGCGTCGTCGCGATCAGCTTCATCGGCAGCTACAAGGCGCCCGACATCTACCTGTCGAACAAGATCCAGAAGCGGTCGGACGCGATCCGCAAGGGATTGCCCGACGCGCTCGACCTGCTGGTGATCTGCGCGGAGGCGGGGCTGACCGTCGATGCCGCGTTCCACCGCGTCGCCAAGGAACTTGGCCGCGCCTATCCCGAACTGGGCGAGGAATTTTCGCTGACCGCGATCGAGCTCGGCTTTCTGACCGACCGGCGCCAGGCGTTCGAGAATCTGGCGACGCGCATCAAGCTGGACGCGATCCGGGGCGTGGTCACCACCATGATCCAGACCGAGAAGTACGGGACGCCGCTCGCCTCGGCGCTGCGCGTGCTGTCGGCCGAATTCCGCAACGAACGCATGATGCGGGCGGAGGAAAAAGCCGCGCGCCTGCCCGCGATTATGACGGTGCCGCTGATCCTGTTCATCCTGCCGGTGCTGTTCATCGTCATTCTGGGTCCGGCGGCCTGTTCGATCAGCGATGCGCTGATGTGACGACCGGCCCGGCGTCGGAACGAGTTGCCGCGTTGGCGGGTTAGATCGCCGGAACCCAACCGGGAGATGGCGAGATGCTGGTGCAGACCCCCACCCAAGTCGTGATGCTCGTGCTTTGCGTGTTCGCCGGCTGGCTGCTCGGCCTGGCGAGCACGTCGGGCGGGCGCAAATGGAAGTCCCGCTTCAAGGCGCTCGAGCTCGAGCATCGCCGTTACCGCACCGAAGCCGAGCGCGCCGCGCAGGAAAAGGATGCGCATATCCGCGAGATCGAGGCCGATCGCGACCGGCGCATCGCGGCGATCGAAAACGAGCATCGCCGCAATCCGGCCACGGCGGCCGGAACGGTCATCCCCGTCCGCACGCCGCCGGGCCGCGACGCGGGGGGCAGCTGGCGCGACTGGTTCGGCCGGGCGCGGGACAACCTGTCACGCATCGAGGGCATCGACGAGACGCTGGAGCGCAAGCTCAACGTGCTGGGCATCAAGAGCTTTCGCGACATCGAGACGCTGACCGACGACGACGAAGCCGCGGTCGAGGACGAAACCCAGCTCGCCCGCGGTACGATCACGCGCCAGGACTGGCGGGGACAGGCCCGCGCGCTGCGTGCGGGCGTCGACGAGATGGACCGCCGGCGGGTATAAACGGATTGCCATGCGTCGCCCCGGCGGACGCCGGGGCCTGTGGCAGATGAAGCGCGGCACTTGCAAGAGGCCCCGGCCTCCGGGGTTCCCCGCAAAGTACTACTTTGCGGGGGCCCCCGCGCCGGGGCGACGATAGGTTACTATCCCCGCCCCTTGAGCGCCGCCTGGGCCGCCGCCAGGCGGGCGATCGGCACGCGGTAGGGGCTCGCGCTGACATAATCGAGGCCGATCGTCTCGCAGAATGCGATGCTCGCCGGATCGCCGCCATGTTCGCCGCAAATGCCGAGCTTGATGTCGGGACGGGTCGCGCGGCCGCGTTCGGCGGCAATCTCGATCAGCTCGCCCACGCCCTCGATGTCGAGGCTGACGAACGGATCGCGGGCGTAGATGCCCTTGTCGACATAGGTGCCCAGGAAACGCGCGGCGTCGTCGCGGCTGACGCCCAGCGTCGTCTGGGTGAGGTCGTTGGTGCCGAAGCTGAAAAACTCGCCGATCTCGGCGATCTCGCGCGCCTTCAATGCCGCGCGCGGAAGCTCGATCATCGTGCCGACGAGATAGTCGACCGTGCGGCCCTTTTCGGCGAACACCGCCTGCGCCGCCTGATCGACCACCGCCTTCATCAGCTCGAGCTCGCGCCGGGTGGCGACCAGCGGGATCATCACCTCCGGGATGGGGGCCGCGCCCGACTTCACCGCGACCTCGATCGCGGCCTCGAAGATCGCGCGGGCCTGCATCTCGTAGATTTCGGGGTAGCTGACCCCCAGCCGGCAGCCGCGATGGCCGAGCATCGGATTGACCTCATGCAACTCGCTCGCGCGCCGCTTCAGCGCCTCGATCCCGACGCCGGCGGCTTCCGCAACTTCGGCGAACTCGGCCTCCTCATGCGGAAGGAACTCGTGCAGCGGCGGATCGAGCAGGCGGATGGTGACGGGCAGGCCGGCCATCACCTCGAAAATCTCGATGAAGTCGGCGCGCTGCTCGGGCAGCAGCTTGTCGAGCGCGGCGCGCCTGCCCTTCTCATCCTCGGCCAGGATCATCTGGCGGACCGACGTGATGCGCGAGCTTTCGAAGAACATATGCTCGGTGCGGCACAGCCCGATGCCCTCCGCGCCGAAATCGCGTGCGGTGCGGCAGTCGAGCGGGGTCTCCGCGTTGGTGCGCACCTTGAGCCGCCGGACCTGGTCGGCCCATTGCATCAGCGTGCCGAAATCGCCGGCCAGTTCGGGCTGCACGGTCGGCACCGCGCCCAGCATCACCTCGCCGGTCGCGCCGTCGATGGTCAGGATGTCGCCCTCGCGCACCTCGCGCCCGCCGACGGTGAAGTGGCGCTCGCGCGGGTTGATCGACAGCGTGCCCGCGCCCGAAACGCAGGGCCGGCCCATGCCGCGCGCGACGACCGCGGCGTGGCTGGTCATGCCGCCGCGCGCGGTCAGGATGCCGCGCGCCGCGTGCATGCCGTGAATATCCTCCGGGCTGGTTTCGATGCGCACCAGGATCACCGCCTCGCCCAATTCGGCGCGGCGCTCGGCGGTGTCGGCATCGAACACGACCGCGCCCGATGCCGCACCGGGTGACGCGGGCAGCCCCTTGGTCAGCACGTCGCGCGGGGCGGCGGGGTCAAGCGTGGGGTGGAGCAGCTGGTCGAGCGCGGACGGATCGACGCGCGCGACCGCCTCCTCGCGCGTGATCAGGCCATCGTTCGCCATGTCGACCGCGATCTTCAGCGCCGCCTTGGCGGTGCGCTTGCCCGACCGGGTCTGGAGCATCCACAGTTTCGCGCGCTCGACGGTGAACTCGATGTCCTGCATGTCGCGATAGTGGCGCTCGAGCAGGTCGAAGACCGATGCCAGCTCGGCATAAGTTTCCGGCATGGCTTCTTCCATGCTCATCGGCTTGGCCCCCGCCGTTTCGCGGGCTGCGCGAGTCAGATATTGCGGGGTGCGGATGCCCGCCACCACGTCCTCGCCCTGCGCGTTGATGAGGAACTCGCCATAATAGGCCGCATCACCGGTCGAGGGGTCGCGGGTGAACGCCACGCCCGTCGCCGACGTGTCCCCCATATTGCCGAACACCATCGCCTGGACATTGACCGCGGTGCCCCAGTCGCCGGGGATGTTGTTGAGCTTGCGATAGACCTTGGCGCGCTCCGACTGCCACGATCCGAACACCGCGCCGACCGCACCCCACAACTGGTCATGCACGTCCTGGGGAAAGGGTTTGCCCCACAATTCCTGGACGATCGACTTATATTCGTCGACCAGCCGCTTCCAGTCGTCGGCGGAAAGGTCCGTGTCGAGATAATGGCCGTTGTCTTCCTTGGCGATTTCCAGCGCTTCCTCGAACCGGCCATGGTCGAGTTCGAGCACGACGTCCGAATACATCTGGATGAAGCGACGATAGCTGTCCCAGGCGAAGCGTTCGTCGCCGCTGACCGTCGCCAGCCCAACCACGGTTTCGTCGTTGAGGCCGAGGTTGAGGACGGTGTCCATCATGCCCGGCATCGACACGCGCGCGCCCGAGCGGACCGAGACGAGCAGCGGATCGGCGGCGTCGCCGAACCGCTTGCCCGTAATCCCCTCGATATGCGCGATGCCGTTGGCGACTTCGGCCCGCAGGCTGTCGGGAAAGGCCTGGCCTTCCTCATAATAGCGCGTGCACATCTCCGTGCTGATCGTGAAGCCCGGCGGCACCGGCAGGCCGATCGATGCCATTTCGGCGAGGTTCGCGCCCTTGCCGCCCAGGAGGTTCTTGTCGCCGCGCCCGCCATCGGAAACGCCGCCGCCGAACCGGTACACATATTGGGTCATCTGGATCGTCCTGTGCTTGAATCGGTGTCCTGCTCCCGGGGAGGAAAGGCGGATGCCGATCGGCGATTGGAGTGCGAAGTTATGGCAAGTTGCGGGCTGTGCGCGATTTGCTCCCTATCCCTCGATCCGCGAGAAATCAGCGACGCGATGCACCGCCGCGCGCATCCGCGCCAGCAGGTTGAGCCGCGCGGTGCGCTTCACCGGATCGGGGTCGTTGACGGTGACGGTGTCGAAGAACGCATCGATCGGCGCGCGCAGCGAGGCAAGCGCCGCCATCGCGCCGGCAAAATCCTCCGCCTCCACCGCGCGGATCGCGGCAGGCTCCGCCGCATCGAGCGCCCGCATCAGCGCATCCTCGGCCGGTTCGGGCGTGTAGGACAGGATGCGCGCGCGTTCGGAGCGGGCATATTCGGCGGCGATTTCGCGCGAGGCGGGATCGTCGACCTCGGAGAAGGGGTCCTCCTCGCCGGTCTGGGGGAGCTTTGTGGCGGACGCAGCCGTCGCCCCGCCACCAAGCGTCGCCCCGGCGGAGGCCGGGGCCTCTGTGCCATCTGTCGTCGCCC
>NZ_LSKG01000163.1:0-2568 GCF_001557005.1 Sphingomonas sp. CCH15-F11
GCATTACCGCTTCCTCGCGATAAGCCATCTTATGGCGAGCTGCGCATAAGATCGCCCACGCGTCCGCATAGGTGTCGTAGATCTCGATCTGCGCGGCGGTCAGCTCATGGCGCAGAATGTCATATTCGACACCTGCGAAGCTCAGTGCGCGGGCCATGTAGAGGCCGGTGGCCTTGAGATCGCGCGCGACCAGCTCCATCGCGGCGATCCCGCCTTTGCTGATGCTGCTGATGAACTGCTCCCGGTCGGGGAAGGCGGTCCCTGGGCCCCAGAGCCCCAGTCGGACCGCATAAGCGAGGTTGTTGACGACAGAGGCGCCGGTGGCTGAAGCATAGAGGACGCGGGCCGCGGGCAATTGGTTCTGGAGGAGCACGCCGCAGATTCCCTGCTGGGATCCATCCTTGGTGCCGAGAGCGCCCTCCCCACCCGCAACGCCGCCCATCTCGTGGGCCTCGTCGAAGGCGATGACACCGTCAAAATCGGCCCCGGCCCAGTCAACCAGCTGCTTCAGGCGACCGTAGTCACCACGCATCGAACGCAGCGTCGGATAGCTGACGAACAGCACGCCCTGGTCGAGGCTGATCGGCTCATCGATCTTCCAGTTGGAGATGGGCTGAATGTCGCCGTTAAGGCCGCCAAGGGCCGTCCAGTCGCGTCGCGCGTCTTCGAGGAGCGGCGCATTCTTCGAGACCCAGATGTTGCGGCGGCGGCCCTGGAGCCAGTTGTCGAGGATGCAGGCCGCGATTTGACGACCCTTCCCCGCCCCCGTGCCGTCGCCCAGGAAGAAGCCCTTACGATAGGAATGGCCGTCTTCGTCCAGCACGAGGCCGACACCCTCCTTGTCGGGTCTGAAAGTGCCTGGGATCCACTGGGTCCAGGCATGCCCCGCGTAGACGACCGTCTCGAGTTGGGAGGCGGAGAGCAGCCGCTCGGCGACGGTGCGCTCGGGCAGCGCCGGCACATACTCTGGGACCGGCGCCGGGATCGAGCCCATGGCGACAGATTCGACGAGCGGCGTTGGATGCTCGCCAGCGCTCGCGAAGCTGATACGGCTCGGTCGATATGGAAGATAGACGCCGCTCTGCTCGAGCAGCGGCGCCGGCGTCTCAAGTTTCGCATATTCGACGGGGAGCACGTGGTTGCGTGCCGGGGCATGGTGGGCGCGGGGCGCCGGACGGCTGCTTTTGACGGCCCGGAAGAGCGAAACTCCACCTGAGCGCTTCGGCGCCGACGCTCCGCGATCGGGCTTCGCCGACGATCGTTCGGGGATGATCAGGATATCGAGCAGCTCGGCAACGGACGAACGCTGGATGAGCGCGGGGGGCGACCGGCCGGGGACCTTGTCGATGACAAACAACCGCACGGCGATCGAAGTCCCATGCTTCAGGTAGCACTTCTCGAGACGGACGGCCGCCAGGACGCTCACGTCGCGCAGGATCGTCTCATATTGCTCACGCATGCGTGCGCTCGGGCCAAACCAATCGGGCATGATGGCAACGAGCCGGCCGCCCGGTTGAAGACGGCGCAGCGCCGCTTGCAGATGACGGACTGCGGCATAGTCGTCGGCGCCGCGGCCGACCGACCTCGAAAAGGGCGGGTTCATCAGGATGAGGGTTGGTCGATCGACGCTTGCGAGGGTGGAATTGATGGTCGCACCATCGTGCCCGGTGATCGATGCTGAGGGGAAAGCCGCCTTCAATCGGCCACGGCGGAGCGGATCGAGCTCGTTCAGATGGAGCGATTCGACGTGACGGAGCTGCGCGACCAATAGGCCGTTACCCGCGCTCGGCTCGAGCACGATGTCGTCGGGCTGGACGTTGGCGAGAAGCGTCATAACCGCAGCGATGTCGACAGGTGTCGAGAATTGCTGCCATTCGATCTGATCCTCGCTGCGAACCGTCTGAGTGGGCAGGCGATCGGACAAGTCGATCAGCGCGCGGACGTCGCCGAACGCCGCAATTTTTTGGGCGCTCGACTGAAGATGGATGGCAAGGGCATGCTCGAGGAGTTCAAAGCTGGCGCGTTGTGTCCAGCGACCGTCGGCATCAGAACCGCCGAAGGCCTTGGTCATCGCGTCGTTGAGGTGACGACGCTGAATGGCCTCGTCGGAGCGCAGACGGGGTAGAAGGAGGCGCACGGCCTCGCGCTCAGCCTGGGCGGCCGCTTCGAAGAGATCGGACATGGGTGTGGTCTCCAGAGTGGGCTGCACCCTCGGCAGCGACACCCTTTCGATCCCCCTCCCCTCTCCTCCGGCGCTTCGCGCCTAGACGCGGCTCTGCTGCGCTCGGGCATCGAGCGCCTTTGCCCAATCCTTGTAGATTGGCGGCGGGGGCGCGCGTTCGATGATGAGGCCCGACCGGGCGTAATGCGCTTGGGCACTTTCGGCTGCCCTGCGCCCTTCGGAATCGTTGTCCTCGGCGACCAGGAGCGTTGTGACCGTGGGCGGAATGACGAGCTGGTTGAGCCGACGTGCGCCGAGTGAAGCCCAGCACGGGAGGTTGCTCAGGCGCGCGAAAGCGTCGGCCGTCTCAAAGCCCTCGGCGATGGCAAGGGTGTTGCCCCCTGCCC
>NZ_LSKG01000164.1:0-14985 GCF_001557005.1 Sphingomonas sp. CCH15-F11
CCCAAGCTGCTCGAAGCCGCGGTGATCAAGCATTTCTCGGATTGGCGGGGCGAGGGCGCGGCGGTGCCGCAGCCCGATTTCGGCACGCCAATCCGAGAAATGCTTGATCACCGCGGCTTCGAGCAGCTTGGGATCGGCGTCGCCGACCACGACGACGACCGCACGCTCCGGCCGGTACCAGCGGCGATGGAATTCCCGCACGCTTTCGGGGGTCGCGGCCTCCAGCGTCGCGACATTGCCGATCGGCGACCGGTCGGCGATCAGCTGGCCGCGAAAGAACAGCGCGCGGCTGGCATCGCCCAGCCGCACCTGCGGGCCCGGCTGCTCGCGCTGCTCGGCCAGCACGACGGGCCGCTCGGCGTTGAGCGCGGTCGCGTCGATCGTCGGCTGCGCCATCATGCCGGCCAGGATCTTCAGGCTGGTGTCCAGCCCCTCCGCGGTCGCCGACGGCAGGTCGAGCTTGTAGCTCGTCTGGGTGAAGCTGGTCGATGCGTTGGTGTCCGACCCGAAGGTGACGCCCAGGCGCTGCCACACCCGCTTCGATTCGCCGTCGGGCACATGCACCGATCCGCGAAACGCCAGATGCTCGATCAGGTGCGCGAAGCCGCGCTCGTTTTCGCGTTCCATCAGCGACCCGGCGTCGATCGCGACGCGGATCGCGACCTGTCCGGGCGGTACGCCGTTGGCCCGCACCGCATAGCGCACGCCGTTGGGCAGCACGCCGAAGGTCCATGCCCGGTCGGGCGGGATGTCGCTGCCCTTGAACAGCCACGGCGTATCCGCGGTCTGCGGGACGGGGACCAGCCCGGTCGGTGCGCTCTGCGTCGATGGCGCAGGCGCGGGGGTCGCCTGCGGGCGGCTGAGCGCGGGCATGATGGGGAGGAGGGCGATGAGGGCGCCGGCAAGGGCGGCAGCGCGGGGGAAACTGGACATAAGGTCTCAGCGTAACCGCAATCGCGCGCAGCGGCTAGCCGCAAGCCCTGCGCATTTCCGGCGATTTTTGACAAAGGGCGTCACCGGCCTGTCATCGTCGCGTCCGAAGGGCGGCGCGGCATGTCAGCTGAGTGATTGCGTGATGCACAGCCGATCCGATTCGCGGGTCACCCCGCTCCCCGCCGGTCGCCCCGCCAATCGCGCGGGCCCGCTGCCCGATCTGGGACGGGTGTCCGGTCTGCCATCTCCCGCACCGGCGCTGCGCGCCGACCCGCATCGTCCGTGGCTGGTGCGATACGGCAAGCATCTGCGCGGGGCTTTCGACTGGGTGATCGCGCGCTCGTCGCGCGTGCCGAACGGTCCGGTGCTGCCCGCCGACCTGTTCGACTGGACCCGGCGATTGCGCGACGAATGGCGGTCGGTCCGTGACGAAGCGGTCGCGGTCGCGCTGAACGGCGATGCCGCGCCGCCGCTCGCCACCATCTCGCCCGACCATCGTGCGATTGCGGAGCCGGGCAAGTGGCGGTCCTTCTTCCTGTGGGGCTATGGCTACCGGATCGACGACAATGCGGATCTGTGCCCACGCACCACCGCGCTGGTCGAATCCATTCCCGGGCTTAACACCGCCTTCTTCTCGATCCTGGCGCCCGGCACCCGCATTCCGCCGCATCGTGGCGTCAGCAAGGGGCTGATCACCTGTCATCTGGGCCTCGTCGTGCCCGATGACGGCGATGTCCGGATGCGCGTCGGCGACCGGATCGTGCGCTGGAGCGAGGGCGAGACGCTGGTTTTCGACGACAGCTATGACCATGAAGTTTGGAATGACAGCGCGCGGACCCGCGTCGTCCTGCTCATCCAGTTCGCCCGCCCGCTGCGCCAGCCGGGGCGGATGTTCGCCGACCTGTTCCTGGGCATTGTGCGCCGTTCGGCCTTCGTCCAGGAAGCGCGCAGCAACCTGGCGCGGTGGAATGCCGCGCTGGGTGCGCTGGACCGGCGCTGATCGGGCCGGTGCGCGGCCCTTGATCCCGGTGCGTGCGCGCGCCACATGTCGGCCATGCTGATCGAAACCGAAGCGACACCGAATCCCGCCACGCTCAAATTCCTGCCGGGCCGCACCGTCATGCCCAGCGGCACGCGCGACTTCGCGTCGCCCGAGGAGGCGGAGGCCTCGCCGCTCGCCGCCGCGCTGTTCGCGCTGGGCGATGTAACCGGCGTTTTCTTCGGCTATAACTTCGTGTCGGTGTCCGCCGCGCCCGGCGTCGACTGGGCCGCGCTCAAGCCCGACGTGCTTGCGGTGCTGCTCGATCATTTCAGCGCCGACATGCCGCTGTTCGCCCCCGCCAGCGCTGCCGGGATCCAGGTGCCCGCGGCCGACACCGCCTTTGCCGAGAATCCCGAGGATGCGGAGATCGTCGCGCAGATCAAGGAACTGATCGACACGCGCGTGCGCCCCGCGGTCGCCAATGACGGCGGCGACATCGTCTATCGCGGGTTCGACCAGGGCAAGGTCTATCTCCAGATGCAGGGGGCGTGTTCGGGGTGCCCGTCGTCGAGCGCGACGCTCAAGAACGGGATCGAACAGCTGCTGCGCTACTATGTGCCCGAAGTGACCGAGGTTCGCGCGGTCTGACCGGCCGGCGCACCGTTGTTCCATATTGCTGACAAAAGAGGAAAAGCATGGCCGATCCGCTGGGCGCCGACGCGCTCGACACGCTGTTCCGCGAGGCGCGGACCTATAACGGGTATCACGACACGCCGGTCGGCGCGGACGATGTCCGCGCGATCTATGACCTGATCAAAATGGGGCCGACCTCGGCCAACCAGCAGCCCGCCCGTTTCGTCTGGTGCCTAAGCCCCGAATCGCGCGAGCTGCTCGCCTCGTGCGTTTCGGCCGGCAATGCGGACAAGGTACGCAAGGCGCCCGCCGCGGTCGTGATCGGGATGGACCTCGATTTCCATGAACAGCTTCCCTGGCTGTTCCCGCACACCGACGCGCGCAGCTGGTTCACGGGCGACGACAAGGCCGAACTGCGCCGCGAAAGCGCGTTCCGCAACTCGACGCTGCAGGGCGGGTGGTTCATCATGGCGGCGCGCGCGCTGGGCTTCGACACCGGGCCGATGTCGGGTTTCGACGCGGACAAGGTCAACGCCGCCTTCTTCGCCGGCCAGCCGCAGGTGCGTGTCAACTTCGTGTCAACTTTCGGCAAGGGCGATCCCGCCACCATCTTCGACCGCAGTCCGCGCCCGGCGTTCGAACGGTTCAACCGGATCGACTGAGCGCCCGGCGTTGCGCACTCTGGTCATCGATACCGCCACCGCCGCCTGTTCGGTCGCGTTGTTCGATGGCCTGACCTGTGTCGATGCCCGGCACGAGGTGGTCGGGCGTGGCCATGCCGAACGGCTGCTGCCGATGATCGCCGAGCTGCAGGGACAGGGGCGCGCGCCGCATATCCTGGTCGATTGCGGGCCGGGCAGCTTCACCGGGGTGCGGGTCGGGCTTGCCGCCGCGCTCGGCCTGGCGATCGGCTGGGGCGCGGATGTCGCCGGCTTCTCCTCGCTCGCGCTCGTCGCCGCGATGGCGCAGCGCGGCCGTGGCACGCGCGACGGGCTGGTCGTCGTGCTGGAGGGCGGGCATGGTGAGGTGTTTGCGCAAAGCTTTGGCCCCGCGCCGCTGACCGCGATCTCGCAACCCATGTCGGTCAAGCCGGCGGAGGCGTTCGCGATGCTCAATGGCAAGCCGGCCTATGGTTCGGGCGTGCGCTATCTGGTCGCGCTCGACGATCGGGTCCGCGCGACCGAGCTGCTGCCCGACGCGCGTGAGGCGATGCGCATGCCCGAGGAGTTTCGCCAGCGCCCCGCCAAGCCGGTCTATGGCCGCGCGCCCGACGCAAAGCCCGCGGCGACATGAGCACGACGCTCCACCGCATCGACCTGCGCGCCGGCACCGCGCGCGACCTGAACGTGATCGACCGGATCATGCACGACGCCTTCGACCCGCGCTACGGCGAGGCATGGTCGCTTGCTCAGGCGGGGGGAATGCTGATCCTGCCGGGCATCTGGCTGACGATCGCGGCGGTCGATGGCGAGGATGCGGGGTTCGCGCTGGCGCGCGCGGTGATCGACGATTGCGAGCTGCTGCTGATCGCGACACGCCCCGCCTGGCAGGGTTGCGGCGTCGGCGGCGCGTTGCTGCGTTCGGTGATCGCGGACGCGCGCGCGCGCGGCGTGACCCGACTGCATCTGGAAGTCCGCGCCGGCAACGATGCGGTCCGGCTCTATGAGCGCCATGGCTTCGTCAAGATCGGCGAGCGTCGCGATTATTACAGCGGCAATAACCGCCAGATGTTCGACGCCCACACCTATACTCGCACGATTGAGCAGGAATAGAACGGTTACTCGATTTTTCGATCTTGATCCGCGCCGATCATCGTTCGATAGGGACATCAAAAATCACGACCGAATAGGCCGGACATGTTTCGGAAAGGATCGAAATGGACAACTCGACCGATATTCAGGAAACCCTGATCACGCTGACTGCCGATATCGTCGCCGCGCATGTCAGCAACAATAGTGTGGCGGTGTCTGATTTACCCATTCTCATTCAGAATGTGCACGGCGCGCTCGCCAATCTTGGCACGCCGGTGCCGGAGCCCGAGGTCAAGCAGGAGCCGGCGGTTTCGGTGCGCGCGTCGATCCGGCCCGACTATCTGGTTTGTCTGGAGGACGGCAAGAAGCTCAAGATGCTGAAGCGGCACCTGATGACGCATTACCAGATGACGCCCGAACAGTACCGCGCCAAGTGGAACCTGCCCGCCGACTATCCGATGGTCGCGCCCAATTATGCCGAGCAGCGTCGCTCGCTCGCCAAGAAGATCGGGCTGGGCACCAAGCGCCGTCGCCGCTGACCGGCGCAAGCGCGCGCTGCGCCCTTCCCCCGCGGCCGGCTTGGCGATAGACCGGACCGGTCGAAGCATGGGAGTGAGCGGCGATGGCGCGCAAGATCGATCTCGAAGCCCTTTGTCAGGAAAAGGGCCTGCGCATCACCGACCAGCGCCGCATCATCGCGCGCGTGCTGTCGGAGGCGGACGATCACCCCGACGTCGAAAAGGTCTATGCGCGTGCCTCCGCCATCGACCCAGGCATCTCGATTGCGACCGTCTATCGGACGGTGCGGCTGTTCGAGGAAGCGGGCATCCTCGACCGCCACGATTTCGGCGACGGACGTGCGCGCTATGAGCCCGCGCCCGAAGCGCATCACGACCACCTGATCGACGTCGAATCCGGACGGGTGATCGAGTTCGTCGATCCCGAGCTCGAACTGCTGCAGAAGCAGATCGCCGAGCGGCTCGGCTTTCGCCTGGTCGACCATCGCATGGAGCTTTATGGCGTTGCCCTCGACCGAAAGGGCTGATCCGCCGGTTCCCGCCGATCCCGGTACGGGCGGCACCCCGCCGCCTGCCTTTCCGCTGCCCGTCCTGTCGACCGATCCGCGCGTGCGCGCCGCGATGGGCGAGCCGCCACGTCCCGGAGCGGCGGGCTGGCTGCGGCTGGGCGCACGCGCGCTGCTGCTGGTCCTCGCGCTCTTCCTGTTCGTGCCGCTCCATTATCTGTTCCGCCTGGTCCGCGCCCCGTCGCCCTGGCCGCGACTGTTCCTGGGCACCGCGGCGCGCATTGCCGGCGCGCGGGTCGAGGTGGTCGGCGTGCCGCTGAAGCGCGACGTCTTCTACGTCTCCAACCATTTGAGCTGGATCGACATCCTCGCACTCGGGGGGGCCAGCGGCACCGCCTTCGTCGCCAAGGCCGAGATCGGTACCGCGCCGATCGTCGGCTGGCTGTCGCGGATGAACCGGACCGTCTTCGTCAAGCGCGAGGACCGGATGGGCGTCGCCGAACAGATCAACCAGCTGCGCGACGCGCTCGCCGACAACTGGGCGATCACGGTCTTTCCCGAGGGGACGACGACCGACGGCCGCTCGCTGCTGCCGTTCAAGACGCCGATGCTGCGCGTGCTCGAGCCCCCGCCGCCGGGCGTCCTCGTTCAGCCGGTGCTGCTCGAATATGACCGCCCGGATGGCGAGGACATCGCGTGGGTCGGCGTGGAGTCGGGCAAGGACAATGGCATCCGCGTCCTGTCGCGCCCGGGCAGCTTTCGCCTGCGTTGCCACTTCCTCGAACCCTTCAACCCGCGCGACTTTCCGGGGCGCAAGGCGATCGCCGCCGAAAGCCGCCGCCGGATCGAGGCGGCGCTGGTCCGTGCATTGGGCGAGCCGCTGCGCCCCTTTACCTGGCATTGACCTGCGATGGACGCCGATAAAGCCCCTCCCCTTCAGGGGGAGGGGTCGGGGCGGGGCCAGTCCACCCCCACGCCGCGCAATTGTCCAATCCGCCCCGTTCGGCTATGCGCCCGCCGATGAACGCGCCCCCCAAAACCTTTCACGTCAAATCGTTCGGTTGCCAGATGAACGTCTATGACGGCGAGCGCATGGGCGAGCTGATGACCGCGCAGGGCCTCGCGGTCGCCCCCGATGCCGCGTCGGCGGACCTCGTCATCCTCAACACCTGCCACATCCGCGAGCGCGCGACCGAAAAGGTCTATTCGGACATCGGCCGGCTGAGGCGCGACGACGGCACGCGGCCCATGATTGCAGTCGCGGGCTGCGTCGCCCAGGCCGAGGGCGCAGAGATCGCGCGGCGGACAAAGGTGGACGTCGTCGTCGGCCCGCAGGCCTATCACCGCCTGCCCGAACTGGTCGCCGATGCAGCACGGGGCGGCCTCGCGGTCGATACCGACATGCCCGTCGAATCGAAGTTCGGCCGGCTGCCCGCCCGCCGCCGCGTCGGGCCCAGCGCCTTCCTGACCGTACAGGAGGGTTGCGACAAATTCTGCACCTACTGCGTCGTGCCCTATACCCGCGGGGCCGAAGTCAGCCGGCCGTTCGCGGCGATCGTCGACGAGGCCAACGCATTGGTCGATGCCGGCGCGCGCGAGATCACGCTGCTGGGCCAGAACGTCAACGCCTGGACCGACGGCGACGGGCGCGGGCTCCACGACCTGATCCGCGCGCTCGACCGGATCGCGGGGCTGGCGCGCATCCGCTATACCACCAGCCATCCCAACGACATGGCCCAGGGGCTGATCGACGCGCACGCGGACGTCGAAAAGCTGATGCCCTTCCTGCATCTGCCGGTGCAGTCGGGCAATGACCGGGTGCTCAGGGCGATGAACCGCGCCCACACCCGCGACGGCTATCTGCGCCTGCTCGACCGGGTGCGCGCGGCGCGGCCCGACATTGCGCTGTCGGGCGATTTCATCGTCGGCTTTCCCGGCGAAACCGATGCCGAGTTCGCCGACACGCTCAGCCTGATCGACGCGGTCGGCTATGCCCAGGCGTTCAGCTTCAAATTTTCGGCGCGCCCCGGCACGCCGGCGGCCGACATGGCGGGCGCGATCCCCGCCGACGTGATCGACGACCGGCTCCAGCAATTGCAGGCCGCGCTCAACCGCGATCAGGCCGCGTTCAACGCCGCCAGCGTCGGGCGACGTTGCGACGTGCTGCTCGAACGCCCCGGCAAGCGCCCCGGCCAGCTGATCGGCAAGTCGCCCTGGCTGCAATCCGTCCACGTCATCGCCGACGCGAGCATCGGCGACCTGGTGACGGTCGACCTGGTCCATGCCGGCCCCAATTCACTGGCTGGTGAGATGCGGACGCACGCCGCAGCATAGGCGCAACCGCGAGCCCATCGTCGCAGGGCGGGCTAATCCGAAGGAAAGTCGCGGGGCGCTGTGCCCATTCCGACTTCATGTGCGTTGTGTGCTGCAACGAACGATCGCTTTCCGGCGCCTGGCGACCTTCCCAGTCCCGTCAATCGCGATGGATCGTGGCGGCGCTCCACTCGATCGATAAGGAATTCCAAATTACCCATTCCGGCCATAAGCCGATCCTGCTGTGCCTCGCCACGGCAACGCTTTCCTTGTCCGCCTGTGCCGACGACCAGCGCCCTGCGTCGGTCGGCGAGCGTATCTCGGCACGCGGAAGCGCGATCTCGGACCGCGGCGCGGCGTGGGAGCAGGGTCAAGCATCCCTCCAAAAGGGCGAGCGCGATATTGCGCGCGGGGCAAAGCAGGTAGCAATGGGCGAGAAGCGCCTGAAGCGCGCCCAAAAGGACCTTGTTCGCGCCGAGCGTCAGGTCCGCGACGGGCAGGATCAGCAGATCAACGGCCAGCGAATGGCCACAGATGGTGCCGCCGCGATGCAGCGTGCGGAGTCCGCCTATTCCGCTATTCGAAACAGTCCGCCCGCCATCAACCCGCGCTGACGACGAGTTGACTTGAGTTCTGGGGCGGCAAGTCGCTAATTCCAATATCAGCTCACGTCATTTCTGATTCAATGACTTGCATCCTGCTGCTATGGACTTCGCGCAAACAGGCCGGACGCGCTGGACGGATAGGTATGGACGGACGCGGCGGTGCGGCACGAGTTACGCCGCAGGTCGGACTGAAATTGCGACTGTCGTACCTTGTCTTGTAACCTGCAAAAGATAAGCGTTGCGCCCCGGCTCCACCCCCATGTCGACAGGATCATCATGCCCAGCCCAGCGAAAGCCTATGCCGCGCAAGCCGCCGACGCGCCGTTTGCCCCCTTCGATTTCCAGCGTCGCGACCCCGGCCCGCGCGATGTCGCGATCGACATCCTCTATTGCGGCGTGTGCCATTCCGACCTGCATACTGCGCGCGGCGAATGGGGCGGCACGCTCTATCCGTGCGTGCCCGGGCACGAGATTGTCGGGCGCGTGACGGCGGTGGGATCGGACGTCGACAATTTCGCGGTCGGCGACCTCGCAGGCGTCGGCTGCATGGTCGACAGCTGCCGCACCTGCGCCAGCTGCCAGGCGGGCGAGGAGCAATATTGCGAAGGCACGGGTTTCGTCGGCACCTATAACGGCCCTGATCCGCAGATGGGTGGCCATACCTTCGGCGGCTATTCCGACCATATCGTCGTCGATCGCGATTTCGTGCTGCGCATCGGCCATGGCGAGGACCAGCTGGCGGCGGTTGCCCCGCTGCTCTGCGCGGGCATCACCACCTATTCGCCGCTCAAGCATTGGGGCGTCGGCCCGGGTCAGAAGGTCGGCATCGTCGGCCTGGGCGGGCTGGGCCATATGGGGGTCAAGATCGCTGCCGCGATGGGTGCCGACGTCTATGTCTTCTCCACCTCGCCCGGCAAGCGCGACGACGCGAAACAGCTGGGCGCGACCGACCTGATCGTCTCGCGCGACGCGGACGCGATGGCGGCGCACGCCAACAGTTTCGACTTCATCCTGAACACCGTCGCGGCCAGCCACGACCTCGACCAGTTCACCGCGTTGCTGAAGCGCGACGGCACGATGACGCTGGTCGGCGTGCCCGAGCATCCCCACCCCAGCCCCAGCATCGCCAATCTGGTGTTCCGCCGCCGCACGATCGCCGGCTCGCTGATCGGCGGCATCCGCGAGACGCAGGAGATGCTTGATTTCTGCCGTGACCATGGCCTCGTCTCCGACGTCGAGATGATCGACATCCAGGACATCGACGCCGCCTATGACCGGATGGTGAAAAGCGACGTCAAATATCGCTTCGTCATCGACATGGCGTCGCTGAATCAGGCGGGGTGACCGCGGCGTCGGGCGCGTCGCGTTTTAGGGCTGGCGGGAACCCATCGCCTCTGCCACGCTTGGCTTGCATGATCCTGACTCCGGGAGCCCGATGAGCCGCAAGCCTGTTCCCGCCCAGCCGGGCGACCGTTCGCGCGTCGAGGTCAATTTCGACAAGCCGCAACTGCTGCCCCAGCTGTTCGGTGAGTTCGACAGCAACATCCTCGCGCTCGAGGAGCGGCTGGGCGTCTATATCCACGCGCGCGGCCAGCGGGTGCAGATCGAGGGCACGGCGGAGGCAGTCGCGCATGCGCGCGAAGTGCTGCAGGAGCTGCACACGCGGGTCATCCGGGGCGAGGAGATCGACACCGGCCTGATCGATGCGGTGATCGCGATGTCGGCCGAGCCGACCTTTGCCGGCATCATCCGCACCGAACCGGGCAATGGCGCGCCGCCGCCGTCGATCATGATCCGAACCCGCCGCAAGACGATCGTGCCGCGATCGGTGGCGCAGACGCATTACATGCGCCAGCTGGTGTCGAACGACATCATCTTCGCGCTCGGCCCGGCAGGCACCGGCAAGACCTATCTGGCGGTAGCCCAGGCCGTCGCGCAGCTGATCACCGGCAGCGTCCAGCGCCTCATCCTGTCGCGCCCGGCGGTGGAGGCGGGCGAGCGGCTCGGCTTCCTGCCCGGCGACATGAAGGAAAAGGTCGATCCCTATCTGCGCCCGATCTATGACGCGCTCTATGACTGCCTGCCCGCCGAACAGGTCGAACGGCGGATCAGTTCGGGCGAGATCGAGATCGCGCCCATTGCCTTCATGCGTGGCCGCACCCTTGCCGATGCCTTCGTCATCCTCGACGAGGCGCAGAACACGACGCCTGGGCAGATGAAGATGTTCCTCACCCGTTTCGGCCAGAACAGCCGCATGGTGGTGTGCGGCGACCCCAACCAGACCGACCTGCCCGGCGGGGTCAACGCATCGGGCCTGAACGACGCGGTCGCGCGGCTGGAGGGGATCGAAGGGATGTCGGTCGTCCGCTTCGGCGCGGGCGACGTGGTGCGCCACCCGATCGTCGGGCGCATCGTCCAGGCCTATGAGGGCCCCGACGCCTGACGCGACCAGCGCGCCGGGCATCTGGGTCAGGCGCGGTTGCGGTCCGTGCGCCCCGGCTCAGGCCCCGGCGCGGCGGAGTGCGGCCTCGACATCCTTCCAGCTGATCGCGTTTTCCAGCTTGTTGCCGTTGAGCAGGAAGGTCGGCGTACCCTGGACGACGGTGGCGTTTTCCAGGATCTTGGCGACCTTGTCGATCCGCGCCATGTCGGCGAGGCACGCCTTGGCCTGCCCCTCCGAAATGCCGCGCTGCTTGACGAAGTCGATATAGCCGGCCTGTTCAGCCCACAGCGTGACTTGGGCGGCCGGGCTCGCGCCCTGCGCCTGTTGCTGGACGGCGGGCGCGACCTGCTGGATGCGATCGAGCGTCGCCGGCTGATTGGCGTACATCTGTTCCAGGATCGGGAAGAACGGGCCCGGCCCGGCGCAGCTGCCGACGACCGCGGCGGCGATGTCCGGCGGGCCGTGCAGCACATAATCGCGGAATTCGAAGCTCACCTTGCCCGTCTCGACCAGCTTGGTCAGCGGCTCGAAGCCGTCGCGCGCGAACGCACCGCACGCCGGGCAGGTGCGCGAGCCATATTCGACCAGCTTGATCGGCGCGCTGGGGTTGCCCATGCGGAATCCGCCCTCGGCGGTTTCGCTGACCGTTTCGGTCCAGGTGGTGCCCGCCGGCGGCGCGGCGGCGGCGACCGGTGCGGCGGCGGGGCCGCTGTCATTGCCCGTCCCGTCGGCGCCACAGGCGGCGAGGGCGAGGGGAAGCAGGAAAAGGGCTGCACGCATGGTTCGGGTTCACTCCATCGCAAGATCGGGATTGGGCGGGATCAGGCGCCGGCGGCGCGCAACTGCGGTTCGAGCGAGGACCAGCTGCCCGACCCGACGAAATTGCCGTTGATCGCAAAGCTGGGCGTGCCCTCGAGCTGCGCGGCGACGGCCTCGGTCATCTTGATGAGCCGTTCGGTCTCGGCCTGGTTGTTGAGGCACGCGCGCGCCTTGGCATCGCTCAGCCCGAGCGGGCGAAGCAGCGCGATCAGCCCCGATCCCTCGCCCAGCCGGATGAGCTGATCGCCCAGCGTCGCCGCGCCCTTGTACGCGTCCGGCCTCGCCTGGAACGCCTGGGTTCTGGCGAAGGTCGCGGGCTGCGCGGCAAAGATCGCCTTGTTCGCCGCCGCAAAGCCGACCGGGCCCTGGCACCGCGCGAGCAGCGCGGAGGCGAGGTCGAGCCGGTCGCGCACGAAATGGCGATATTCCACCTGGACGCGGCCCGTCCGGACCATCTGATCCTTCAGGACGGGTTCGGACTGCGCGACGAAATCGGCGCAATGCGGGCAGGTGTAGCTCAGATATTCGGCCAGCTTGACCTTCGCCTGCGGGCTGCCGATCCGCACCGCGCCGTCGGGCGACAGCGTCGCGGTCGCGCGCCAGTCGCGCTGCGCCGCACTGCGCGGTGCCGATGCCTCCTGGGCAGCACCGGGCGGGGTCGCCGCGATGGCAACCCATGCGATCAGCCCGACATGTCGCCACCGCATCAACGCACCTTGCCCATCACCGGCACGATGACCGGGGGTTGCTCGACAATGCCCGCCGCCAGCGCCGCCAGCACCTCACGCAGTTCGGGATCGGCGATCGCGCGGACGCTGTCGCCCAGATCGATCGTTGCCGCTGCAGGCCGCACCGGTGCGGCAGCGGCTGCGCGCGCGGCGAACTGGCCAGGCCTGAACGCGATCCGCGCGACCGCGGCATAGCCGAAGAAGCGGTTCACCCGCTCCATGATCTCGGGCCCGATATGCTGCATCATCGTCGCATGGGCGGGAGCGACCGCCAGCGTCAACAGCCCGCCGCTGCGCGCACCCTGGGGAAAGCGGATCGATTCGGGCGCGGAGACACGCGCGTAACGTTCGCCGACGATTTCGGGCCAGCGACTGACGATCGAGCTTTGCACGAAGCCGAATTTGCGGAACGCGGCGCGGCCGATATCGGGCAGCAGGTCGGCGACGGGCCGGGCCCTGCCGCCGCGCGGCCGATCGCTATCGACGGCCTGGGGCGTACGCGTGGATTTCGTCATCGCGTCTCCCATGCCATAGCCGCCCCGTGTCTGCCAACGTCCCATCTGACATCGCGCCCGCGCTGCTCGCCTGGTACGAAGCGCATGCGCGTGTCCTGCCGTGGCGCGCGCCGCCGGGCACGCCGCCGCCCGACCCCTATCGCGTGTGGCTGTCGGAGGTCATGCTTCAGCAGACTCAGGTCGTGACGGTCATTCCCTATTTCGAACATTTCACCACCCGCTGGCCCGATTTCGCCAGCCTGGCGGCGGCAGATGAGGGTGAGCTGATGGCGGCATGGGCCGGGCTCGGCTATTATGCGCGGGCACGCAACCTGATCGCCTGCGCGCGCGCGGTGGTGCGCGATCATGGCGGACGCTTGCCGTCGGACGAAGCAGCGTTGCGCCGGTTGCCCGGCTTCGGCCCCTATACCGCCGCGGCGGTCGCGGCGATCGCCTTTGGCCGGCGCGCGGTCGTCGTCGACGGGAATGTCGAGCGCGTGGTCAGCCGCCTGTTCGCGGTCGAAACGCCGCTTCCCATGGCGCGGGGCGAGCTTCGCGCGCTGGCCGACGCGATGACGCCCGCGACGCGCGCGGGGGACTTCGCCCAGGCGATGATGGATCTGGGCGCAACAATCTGTACCCCGCGCCGCGCCGATTGCGCGTCCTGCCCCATTGCTGTCCATTGTCGCGCTTACGCGCAGGGGGCAGTCGCCACCTATCCGCGCAAGCTGGCCAAGGCGGCCAGACCCGTGCGCCATGGCACGATCTTCTGGCTTACCCGCGAAGATGCGGTGCTGCTGGTCCGGCGCCCGCCGCGCGGATTGCTCGGCGGCATGCGCGCGCTGCCGACCGGGCCATGGGCGGACGCGCCGCCGGGACTGGCCGATGCGCCCGTCGCAGCCGAGTGGCGGCGGCACAATGCCGAGCTGCGCCACGTCTTCACCCATTTCGAATTGCGATGCGGCCTTGCGAGCGCGCGGCTGGCGGGGCACATCGCGGTCGAAGGCGAATGGTGGCCGGTCGACCGGCTGGCCGATGCCGGCCTGCCCAGCCTGTTCGCGAAGGCGGCGGCGATAATGGAGGATGCGCGATGAAAACTCTGGGTCTGGCCGCCGGGATCGGCGCCGCGCTGATCGGGATCGGCGGCATCGCGCTCGCCATGCCCCAGGCCGAACGCCGCGCGGCGTCGACGCCAGTCGCTCCGGCGCTGCCCGCGGTCGCACAGGTCGCGGCATCCTATGTCGAACAGAACCGCACGCCGGGCATCGTCGTCGCGATCGGGCAGGGCGACCAGCCGACCCGCTTCATCGCGGAGGGGCGGCTGGGCCAGGAACCGGGGGCGGGCGCGGCTTCGCCCGACAGCCTGTGGCGCGTCTATTCGATGACCAAGCCGGTGACCGGCATGGCGGCGATGATGCTGATCGAGGACGGCAAGCTGAGCCTTGACCAGCCGATCCATGAGATCATCCCCGCCTTTCGCGAGATGAAGGTGCTGACCGACCCCGACGCCAGCCTGGCGTCGCGCCCGGCGGCGCGGCCGATCACGATCCGCCATCTGCTGACCCACACCGCCGGATTCGGCTATTCGATCGTGACAAAGGGCCCGCTGCTCAAGGAATATGAGCGGCTTGGCATCCTGCCCGCCGCAGTCAACGTCCAGATGGAGGCGCAGATGGCGGCGGTGCGGCCGAAATCGCTCGCCGAATTCGCCGACCGCGTCGCCACGCTGCCGCTGGTCGCCGATCCGGGCACGAAATGGAGCTATTCGATCAGCCTCGATGTCCTCGCCGCGGTGATCGAGAAGGCATCGGGCATGCCCTATGAACAGTTCCTGCGCACCCGGATGTTCGAACCCCTCGGCATGACCTCGACCTACTTCACCGTGCCGGGATCGGAAGCGGCGCGGCTCGCGAACAACTACATCTTTGTCGGCGACAATCGCGTGCCGGTCGACCCGGCCGCGACCTCGGTCTACCTCCAGCCGCCCAGCTTTCCCTATGGCGGGGCGGGGCTCGTCACCTCGGCGCGCGATTACGACCGTTTCCTCCACATGCTGCAAAATGGCGGCGAGCTCGACGGCAAGCGGGTGATGCAGGCGCAGACGGTGCGCCTCGCCATGTCCAACCTGCTGCCCGACGGCGTGTTCTTCCTGAATGTCGATGCGTCGACCGGGGGTGCGGGCCGCAAGCTCGGCTTTGGGGCCGGGGGGTCGGTCTATCTCGACGACCTGCCCGGCGGCGGTGCGGCGGGCACCTATGGC
>NZ_LSKG01000165.1:0-35513 GCF_001557005.1 Sphingomonas sp. CCH15-F11
TCCCACGCGCGCGCGGTTTGCGTGTCGCCCGCGCCGCCGTGCAGGGGGCATCGGCAAGCCCGCAAAGGCCGCGGGGAAACTGCGAGACGCTGCCGACCCTAAAGCCTGATGACGTTAGATCGACCCGCTCTCCAGCGACTTCCTCGTCACCCCGGCCTTGTGCCGGGGTCCACGGAGCTACACGTCACAACCGTCGGGACTGCGCGGCTCGCGGGACCCGGCACAAGGCCGGGGTGACGAACGTTGATTCCGAGCAAAGTCATCTTGCTCTAAAGCCCCGCCACGACACGCGCGCTTCGGTAAACTGCACTCAGGTGGAGTGTCTTAACCCCTCACGCATAGGCATAGGGGCCGCCGCGTGCCAGTGCCGCCTGATAGGCCGGGCGGGCGTGGATCGTGTCCAGCCACGCAATCGTCGCCGGGCGCGACGCGTCGAGCCCGGCACGGCTGCGCGCCGCCTCGAGCGGAAAACTCATCATCACGTCGGCGGCGGTGAACTGGTCGCCGGCAAAATAGGGCCGCGCCGCCAGCTCGGTCTCGACATAGTCGAGATGGACGTCGATCATCGGCTGGATCCGCTTCATCGCGGGCTTGCCCATCAGCGGCACCCGGCTCAGCACCAGCTTGACCAGCAGCGGCGGCATCAGCGACCCTTCCGCATAATGCAGGAAATAGCGGTAGCGCAGCGCGGAGTCGCGATGCGCGGGCGCACCCAGTCGGCCATCGGCGCGGTCGACCAGATATTCGACGATCGCGCCGGTTTCCGCGACCACCGTGTCGCCGTCCTGGATGACCGGCGACTTGCCCAGCGGGTGGACCCGGCGCAGCGCGGGCGGCGCCAGCATCGTCGCGGCATCGCGTGCATAACGCTGCACCTCATAGGGCAGCCCGAGCTCCTCGAGCAGCCAGAGCACGCGCTGCGAGCGCGAATTTTCGAGGTGATGGACGACGATGGTCATGGCGTTCCCCGGTGATGACGGCCCCGACCTGCTAACCGGGTTCGCCCCAAAGCGAAAGGACAGCCGGAAATGCCGACTGTCCTTTGCTGACCCCAGCGTCGCGTGCGCCCCGTCCCTTCACGGCCGGGCGCGCGTGATCAGGCGTCTTCCATCTCGTCTTCGGGCCCGCCGACCATCAATTCCTCGGCGACCTTGTCGGTACGCGCGCGGATCGCGGCTTCCAGCCGGGCACAGACCTCGGCATTCTCCTTGAGGAAATTCTTGGCGTTCTCGCGTCCCTGGCCAATGCGGATGCTGTCATAGCTGAACCATGCGCCCGATTTCTCGACCAGCCCGGCCTTGACGCCCAGGTCGAGGATCTCGCCGATCTTCGACACGCCCTCGCCATACATGATGTCGAATTCGACCTGCTTGAACGGCGGCGCCACCTTGTTCTTGACCACCTTCACCCGCGTCGTGTTGCCGATGATCTCGTCGCGATCCTTGATCTGGCCGGTGCGGCGGATGTCGAGCCGGACCGAGGCGTAGAATTTGAGCGCATTGCCCCCCGTCGTTGTCTCGGGATTGCCGTACATCACGCCGATCTTCATGCGCAGCTGATTGATGAAGATGACGATGCAGCGCGATCGGCTGATCGATCCGGTCAGCTTGCGCAGCGACTGCGACATCAGCCGCGCCTGCAGCCCGACATGGCTGTCGCCCATCTCGCCCTCGATTTCCGCACGCGGCACCAGCGCCGCGACCGAATCGACGACCAGCACGTCGATCGCGTTCGATCGCACCAGCGTGTCGGTGATCTCCAGCGCCTGTTCGCCGGTATCGGGCTGCGAGACGATCAGCTCGTCGATATTGACGCCCAGTTTCTTGGCATAGACCGGGTCGAGCGCGTGCTCGGCATCGACGAACGCGGCGGTACCGCCCATCTTTTGCGCTTCGGCGATCACGTGCAGCGCCAGCGTCGTCTTGCCCGAGCTTTCCGGACCATACACCTCGACCACGCGCCCGCGCGGCAGCCCGCCGATGCCGAGCGCGATGTCGAGCCCGAGCGAGCCGGTCGAGATCGCCTCGATCTCGATCTTCTCGCGGCTGCCCAGCTTCATCGCCGAACCCTTGCCGAATGCGCGGTCGATCTGGGCGAGCGCGGCGTCGAGCGCCTTCTGCCTGTCGTTGGAGACTGCCATCTTGCTATCAATCACCTTGAGCTGAGCCGCCATGCGGAGCCTCCGTCGCTAGAGCAAGCGCGCGAAACGTTCAATGCGCTGGCGACGTTGTATATGCTTTGTTCCGCGAGAACAAGTGGGGAACTTATGGTCGTCGCGGTCCCTCCGGCGATGCGACCAATTCAGCTTCCGGCGGTCATGTTCTCGGTCAGGCGGTCGAACGCCGCGCCGACCGCGTCGAGCGTGAACGGCTTGGCCAGCACCGGGTGCCGGCCGCCGCCGATCATCTCGCCGCTGCCGCCCGTCGAGACGATGAACGGGATGCCCGCGCGGGTCAGCCGCTCGGCCACGGGCGTACTATGCTCGCCGCCGCGCAGATGGAGGTCGAGGATTGCCGCGTCGATGTCGCCCGCATCGATCCGCGCGAGCGCGTCCTCGACGGTGTCGGCCACGCCGGCGACCTGCTTGCCGAGCACGTCGATGAAATCCTCGAGCATCATGGCGATGAGCGGCTCATCCTCCACGATCAATATGCGCTCCAGTTTCGTCATCTTCCCGCCTTCTCCACCGCGGGCGATGCCCGATCTGTTCTAGCTGCCGCGCAACACGTCGCGTGCCGCCTCGCCAAGCTGTTGTACCGAAAAGGGTTTCGGCAGAAACGTTACGTTGTCAAGGTCGATCGAACGCCGCAGCTGCTCCTCCGCATAACCCGACATGAACAGGATCGGCAGGTCGGGATATCGCTCACGCACATGCCGGGCCATCGTCGGCCCGTCCATTGACGGCATTACCACATCGGAGATCAAAAGGTCCGGGCGCGGACATGTTTCCAGCAATTCGAGCGCAGCCTCGCCATTTTCGGCGACCAGTACGGTATAGCCCTGTCGGCCCAGGCCGCGCTGCGCGACGACACGCACCATGCTGTCGTCCTCGACCAGCAGGATCGTCTCGGTGCCCCACATGTCGGCGGCCTTTTCGCGACCGCGCACGGCGGCGCTGATCTTGCCCGGCGTGTCGGCGGCATGGACGGGCAGATAGATGGTGAAGGCGGAACCCTCGCCCGGCACCGATTCGGCAAAGATGTAGCCGCCCGACTGCTTGACGATGCCATAGACCGTCGACAGCCCCAGTCCGGTGCCCTTGCCGACCTCCTTGGTCGTAAAGAACGGCTCGAAGATCTTGGGCATCACGTCGGGGGGGATGCCGGTGCCAGTGTCGGAGATGCGCAGCGCCGTATAATCGCCGATCGGCAGGACATCCTCGTCCATCGCGCGCACCTGCGATGCGGGCACGCCCATCGTCTCGATGGTCAGCGTGCCGCCGCCCTGCGGGTTCTTCGCCAGCATGGCGTCACGCGCATTGACCGCCAAGTTGACGACCACCTGCTCGAGCTGTCCGGGGTCGGCGCGCACCAGGCCCAGGTTGCGGCCGTGCTGGACGACCATGTCGACCGTCTCGCCCAGCAGCCGCTTGAGCAGGTTCGACACCTCCGAAATGATGTCGGGCAGCTGCAACACCTGCGGGCGCAGCGTCTGCTGGCGCGAAAAGGCGAGCAGCTGGCGGGTCAGGCTCGCGGCACGGTTGGAATTGGCTCGGATCTGCTGGATGTCGTCATAGTCGCTGTCGCCCGGCGTGTGGCGCATCAGCATCAGGTCGCAATGGCCGATGATCGCGGTCAGGATGTTGTTGAAATCGTGCGCGATGCCCCCGGCGAGCTGGCCGATGCCCTGCATCTTGTTCGCCTGGGCGATCTGGCGCTTGAGCGTCGATTCCTCGCCGCTGTCGCGGACCGCCAGCACCACCGCCGCATCGCCCAGCCCGCGCGCCCCCGCCAGCATCACCGCCACCGGATCGTCGGGCCGGTCCTTCAGCCGCACCGCCATGTCGGTGGAATAGGCCGCCCCGTTGGCAAAGCGCCGCACCGCGTCGGACAATGCCGCCTTGTCGTCGCGCACGACCAGGTCGCTGGGGTACAGCGGCGGCGCGTCGGGGTTGATCGACGCGACCCGCATGAACCCCTCGTTCATGTGGACGAAGCGCCCATCGCGGTCGATCAGCGCGATCGCGATCGGCAGCATCGCGATCAGCGATCGCAGCTGCCCGACCGCCGCCGATCCGCTGGCGGGCACCGTCGGGCCGGGCTCCTCGTCGTCCAGGATGGCGACCGGCATCGGCATGTTGTCGCCCTCGAGCAGCGGCAGCTGCACGACGCGCAGCGGGTTGCCCTCCATCCCCTCGCGCTCGAACCGCACCAGCCCGCGCGAATCGGCGGTCAGGAACCGGGCGAAGTCGCGGCCTTCGGCGGATGTTTCGGCACTTCCCGTCGCGCGTGTCCCGAACACGCGGTTGGCGGCGCGGATCCGGCCATTGGGCTCGATCAGCACGACCATGATGCCCGCCGCGCCCAGGCGATCGCCCATCGGCCCGCTGACAAGGGCGGCGAACTGGCTGGCCAGGTCGGCGGCGGCGGTGCCGACGAAGCGCCACACCAGCGCATGGTCGCCCGCGCGGAACAGGCTGACCTGGAACCGGCGCCCCTCGCGCTCGATCGCGACGGGTTCGGCCACCCCGTCGCGCCACGCGGTCCGCACCGCTTCGCGCAGCGCCGCGCGCCCTTCCCCGTCGACGGGCAGCTCGGGCGGGGCGGCATAGCTGTCGAACAGGTCGGCGAAGCGGGGATTGGCGCAAACGAGCGTGCCGCTGCGGTCGGTTACGGCAATGGCGTGGTCGCTCGCGTCGGCGATGGTGCGGACGATCGACCAGTCGGTGATCGCGGTCGGCGCGGCGGGCGTGCGGCGGGCATGGTTGGCGATGGCCAGCACGATCGCACCGACACAGACGCCGGCCGCGCCGAAACCGGCCGCGATCAACGGGTTGCGCAGCGCGAACAGGACGATCGCCGCCGCCAGCAGCGCACCGATCAGCGCGATCAGCCACGCACCGCGCGACGATATCGGGGGGGAAGGTTCGGGAAGCGATGCCATGATGCCGGACGCTTGTCTTGCGCCCGGCATCGCGGGTCAAGCGGCTTCACCCCGCCCGGATCACCGCTGATCCGATCGGGGCGGGCCGATCTCGCGGGTTACCAGATCCGCACGCGCTGCGCGGGCGCGAGGTACAGCTTGTTCGCCGCCGCGGGCTTGTACGCGTCATACCACGGCTCCAGGTTGCGCACGACCGCAACCCGCTGTTCCGACGGCGAATGCGGATCGGTCAGCAGCCGCTGCGCGAGATTCTGCTCGCGATAGTTGCGCCGCCAGATCTGCGCCCAGCCCAGGTAGAAACGCTGGTCGCCGGTGAAGCCGTCGATCACCGGCGCGGGCTTGCCGCCCAGCGACGCCTGGTACGCCTGATACGCCACCGTCAGTCCCGCCAGGTCGGCGATGTTCTCGCCCAGCGTCAGCTTGCCCTGCACCCGCTTGCCGGGAAGCGGCTCATAGGCGTCATACTGCTTGACCAGCTGATCGGTCAGCGCGGTGAAGCGCGCGACGTCCTGCTCGGTCCACCAGTCGGTCAGCGCGCCGTTGGGATCGTATTTGCGGCCCTGGTCGTCGAAATGATGGCTGATCTCGTGTCCGATCACCGCGCCGATGCCGCCGTAATTGACCGCAGGGTCCGCGTCGGGGTCGAAAAAGGGCGGCTGCAGGATCGCGGCCGGGAACACGATCTCGTTCATCACCGGATTGGCATAGGCGTTGACCGTCATGGGGGTCATGAACCACTCCCATTTGTAGATCGTCTGGCCCAGCTTCTGGATGTTGTAGTCATATTCCCACTGGTTGGCGCGCAGCGCGTTGCCGAACGCGTCGCCCGCGACGATCTTCAGCCCCGACATGTCGCGCCACTTGTCGGGATAGCCGATCTTGGGGGTGAAGGCGGCGAGCTTCTGGCGCGCCTTGACCTTGGTTTCCGGCGCCATCCACTCGAGCGCGTCGATGCGCTTGCCCATCGCCTCGGTGACGTTCTTGACCAGCTGGTCCGCCGCCGCCTTGGTCGACGCCGGGAAATAACGCGCGACATAGACCTGGCTGACCTCGTCGCTCAGCGCGCCGGTGGCGAAATCGACCGCGCGCTTCCACCGTTCCTCCTGCTGCGGCGTGCCCGACAGGGTGGTGCCATAGAAGTTGAATGCTTCCGCATCGAACGCGCTCGGCAGCACCGCGGCGAAATTGTCGAGCGACCGGACGATCAGCTGGTCCTGCAGCACCGTTACCGGCGCCTCCGAAATCGCCTTGGCGATGCCGGCGACTGCGCTCGGCTGGGCGACGATGACACTGTCGACATTGGTGCCCGCGGCCTTCAGATAGGTCGGGAAGTCGAAGCCCGGGGCCAGCTTGGCCAGCTCGGCCAGCGAAAGCTTGTTGTACGTCTTGTCGGCGTCGCGGCTCTCGATCCGGGTCCAGTGCGCGGTCGCGATCTTCGTCTCGTGGTCCAGGATCGCCTTGGCGCGTGCGGCGGCGTTGGCCTCGCCCGCCAGCGTCAGCACCTTGGTCAGGTGCGCCAGATACGCGTTGCGCGTCTCGACCAGCTTGGCGTCGGTCGACAGGTAATAATCGCGGTCGGGCATCCCCAGGCCCGACTGGCCCAGATTGGCGGCATAGATGTCGGGCTGCTTGTCGTCGGGGCCGACATAGCCGCTGAACGGTCCGCCCGCGCCGTTGCGCTGTGCTTCGGCGACCAGCGCGGCATAGCCCGCCTTGTTGTCCTTCAGCGCCTTGATCTTGTCGAGCCACGGCTTGATCGGGGCCAGCCCCTTGGCATCGATCGCCGCGCGGTCGAGGAAACCGGCATAGGCCATGCCGATCCGTGAAGTGGCGTCGCCCTTGCTCTCCTCGAGGATCGCGCGCGTGCGCGTCTTCGACAGCTCGTCGAGCACGGTGAACATGCCGTAATTGGACTTGTCGGCGGGGATCGGCGTGTTCTTCGCCCAGTTGCCGTTGGCATAGGCATAGAAGTCGTCACCGGGCGCGACGCTGCGGTCCATGCCGGCAGCATCGAATCCGAATGTGCCGATTTCGGCGGCGGGTGCGCCCGGCGCGACCGGGGCGGGTGCCGCCGCACCCAGCGTCGTCACGCCCCCGGTGGTGCAGCCCGCGACCAGCGCGGCGGTGGAGGCAAGCGCGAGCAACGAACAGGTGAAACGCATGGATTGGCATCCCCATCTGGTGTGAATGCCGCTGTCTTAGCCCACTGATACGCTCAGTCAATCGCGCCGGGGGGCCTGCCGCCGGCTGCGCCGCCACTTGCGGACGATCCACCACCGCCAGCCGAGCACCGCCAGCCCGTAGCCGACGATCGCCCCGCCCAGCGCCAGCGCGACCAGCCCCGTCGCGGTCGCCGGCCCCGCCTCGACCAGCAGCCAGTCGAGAAAGCTCGCATCCGCCGCCATGCTGGTCGAGATCGGATTGCCCGGCACCTGCGCGTCGAGACGCAGGATCCAGCGGCCGACCCAGTAGGCCGCGACCCAGATCGGCGGCGTGGTCAGCGGATTGGTCAGGAACGTCGTCGCCGCGGCGACCGGAATGTTGGCGCGGAACGGAAAGGCGAACAGCGCCGAGATCGGCGTCTGCGCCACCGGCACCAGGATGCCGACGATCACGCCCAGTGCCACGCCGCGCGGGACCGACCGGCGGGTGAAGCGCCACAGGACGGGCGCGAGCACGCGATGCGCCACCGGGCGCAGCCAGCGCACCGCCTCGATCTGCTCGCGGGTGGGCAGCAGCGATTTCAGCCGGGCGAACCAGCCCGGCCGCGCGGGCGCGGTCATCGGCTCAACCCCGGTCGCGGAGCAGCCGCTGCTGCTCGCGCTTCCAGTCGCGTTCCTTGATCGCGTCGCGCTTGTCGTGCGCCTTCTTGCCCTTGGCGAGCGCCAGCTCGACCTTGGCGCGCCCTTGGCTGTTGAAATAGATCGACAGCGGAACGAGCGTCATCCCCTCGCGCGCGACCGCGCCGTGCAGCTTGTTTATCTCGCGCTCGTGGAGCAGCAATTTGCGCGGCCGGCGCGGCTCGTGGTTGAACCGGTTGCCATGGCTGAACTCCGGGATGTTGGAATTGACCAGCCACACCTGCTCGTCGTTCACCTCGGCATAGGATTCGGCGATCGATCCGCTCCCGAAGCGCAGCGACTTCACCTCGGTTCCGGTCAGCGCGATGCCGGCCTCATAGACCGTCTCGATCGCATAATCGAACCGCGCGCGCCGGTTTTCGGCGACGGTCTTGACCTTGTCGAACGTGGCGGGACGCGGGCGAGCCATGGGAGGCGCGACATAGGCGCTGCCGCAGCGGATTGAAAGCGGGGTTATGCGCGGCCTCGCACCCACCCCGGCTATTTCAGACCAACTTCCTCGCCGATCTGGAAGAAGCCTCTCCGTTCGTTTCGAGCGAAGTCGAGAAACGCACGCTCGCTCGGAAACGTGTCTCGACTTCGCTCGACACGAACGGGTCTCTCGGGGGGGCTATTGGGGGCCTAGACCAGCCCCGCCAGCACCAGCGCCGCGTCCACCGCCGCGCGGCTCGCCTCGCCCGGCGGCGTCATCGGCAGGCGCAGCTCGGTCGGAAAGCCCGGACGCACGCGGCCGAGCGCATATTTGACCGGCCCGGGCGACGCGTCGCTGAACAGCGCGGTATGCAGCGCGAACAGCCGGTCGTGCAGCGTCAGCGCCTGGGCATAATTCCCCGCCTGGCACGCGGTCTGGAATGCCGCGCACATCGCGGGCGCGACATTGGCGGTGACGGAGATGCACCCCACCCCGCCCATCGCGTTGAACGCGAGCGCCATGTCGTCATTGCCCGACAACTGGCAGAATTCCGGCCCGCACGCCGCACGCTGCGCTGAAACGCGTGCGATCGCCCCGGTCGCGTCCTTGATCCCGACGATGCTGGGAAAGCTGTGCGCCAGCTGCGCGATCGTCTCGACCGCGAAATCGGTCACCGTCCGCCCGGGGACGTTATAAAGCACGATCGGCAGGTCGCATGCCGCGACGATCGCCTCGAAATGCCGGAAAATCCCTTCCTGATTGGGGCGGTTGTAATAAGGCGGCACCATCAGCGCCGCGTCCGCCCCCGCCTCGCGCGCCGCCAGGATGTTGCCGATCGCCACGCGCGTGTCGTTCGATCCCGCGCCCGCGATCACGGGCACCCGGCCGGCGGCTTGATCGACGCAGACGCGCACGATGTGGAAATGCTCCGCCATCGTCAGCGTCGCCGCCTCGCCGGTGGTGCCGCACGGCACCAGCGCCGACGACCCGCTTTCGATCTGCCAGTCGACCAGGTCGCGATAGCCGGGCTCGTCGAACGCGCCGTCGCGGAAGGGCGTGACCAACGCCGGGATCGAGCCGGTGAACATGGGGGCGATCAGACTCCGAACAAAAGCGGAAAAGAGGGCTGGCAGATAGTCGGAGATGACGTATCATGTCCAGTATGGTGGCGTTGGTGATCAAGGGCGGCATCGTGGCCGCAGGCATTTCGGGGCTCGCGCTCAGCGGGCAGGCGATGGAGCGCGCGGTCGCCCCGGTGGTGGCACCGATCGCCACCGGGATGCAGGAACTGCTGCTGCCCCCGCAAATGGTGCCGGCGCCGGTCCCCGCCGCCAGCCGTGAGGTCGTCCAGCCGATCGCTGCCGACCCGATCGCTGCGCCGATCGCGGAGTGGAAGCGGCTCCAGCAATCCGACAACTGGCCGTTCAGCGACTATGCCAATTTCCTGCTCGCGCATCCCGGCTGGCCGGGTGAGCGCAGCCGGCGTGCCGCGGCGGAGACGATCCTGGGCTCGGGGGCGGAAATGCCCCAGCTCGTCACGCGCTTCTTTGAACGCTTTCCGCCGCTGACCGCAGCCGGGCATCTGCGCTACGCCGAAGCCTTGCAGGCCGGCGGGCGCAGCGATGCCGCGCGCGATCAGGCGCGACAGGCGTGGCGATTGGGCGTGCTGCGCACGGCGGACGAGGCGCGGCTGATCGGCGGCTTTGCCGGCGCGATCGGACCCGCCGACCACGACGCCCGCATGGATGCGCTGCTGTGGCAGGGCGCGACCAGCGCCGGGCAGCGTCAGCTTGCCCTCACCTCCCCCGCGCGCCGCGCCACCTTTGCCGCGCGGCTCGCCTTCCGTACCAACGCCGCCGATGCCGCGGTGCTGGGCGATGCCGTCGACAATGCCGGGCGCAATGAGGCGGGTTATATCGCGGATCGCGCGACCTGGCTGCGCAACGCCGGCCAGAGCGCGGCGGCGCGCGCCTATCTTGCGCAGCCGCGCCGCCTGACCGCGCTGCCCGGCAATATCGAGAAATGGTACGAGGTCCTGCTGACCCAGGCGCGCGCGGCGGCGGCCGACCGGCAATATACGGTCGCCTATGAGATCGCGCGCCAGGTCGACGACGCCTTCGCCGCCGGCACCGATGTCAGCGCCCAGTCGCTGGGCGTGCGCGACGACTATACCAGCCTGGTCTGGCTGGCCGGGCAGACCGCGATGAAATCGCTTGGCCGGCCAAATGACGCGATCGGCATGTTCGCGCGCTATGCCGGCGGTTCGCGCACGCCGCAAACGCGGTCAAAGGGCTTTTACTGGGCCGGGCGCGCGGCCGAGGCGGCGGGCGATCGCGCCACCGCGAATGGCTATTACGCCCAGGCGGCGGCCTATTCCGATCTCTTTTACGGCCAGCTCGCTGCCGAACGCACCGGCATGCCGCTCAAGGCGCCGCCGCCCAGCAGCACGGCGGGCATCGACGCGGCGACGCGGACCGCGTTCCTCAATCGGGAAATCGTGCGCGCCACCGAATATCTCGGGCGCACCGGCAACCGCCAGGACCAGAGCCTGTTCGTCCGCCGGATCGCGCAGGATGCAACCACGCCCGCCGATCATGCGCTCGCCGCCGAATTTGCCCGGCGCATCGACCGGCTCGACCTGGGCGTGATGGTCGGGCGTTCCGCCCAGCTGAACGGGCTCGCCGCGCACAGCGCCGCCGGTTTCCCGTCGGTCAAGCTGCCCGACAGCCAGCGCGATTATTTCACGATCATCCACGCCATTGCGCGTCAGGAAAGCCAGTTCGACCGCGCCGCCGTCAGCCGCGCCGGTGCCCGCGGCCTGATGCAGCTGATGCCCGGCACTGCGCGTGAGACCGCGGGCAAGCTGGGGCTCGGCTATGATGTCGGCGCGCTGACCAGCAACCCCGACTATAATATCCAGCTCGGCTCCAGCTATATCCAGCGGATGCTGGATTATTACGGCGGCAGCTACCCGCTCGCCGTCGCCGCGTACAACGCCGGGCCGGGTAACGTGAACAAATGGATCAAGGCGAACGGCGATCCGCGCATGCCCGGCGTCGACATGATCGACTGGATCGAGGCAATTCCGATTTTCGAAACGCGCAACTATGTCCAGCGCGTGCTGGAAAACGCGGTCGTCTACGACCTGATGCACCCGGCGTACGCGCGATCGCGCGGGACCGCGCAACTGTCCTGGTATCTCGGCAAGCAGCGTCCGGGCTGAGCTTGATCGACATTCAGGTCTATACCCCCGACCGCTTCGACGATGTCGAGGCGCTGTGGCGACAGGTGTTCCCCGACGATCCGCCCTACAGTGCGGCCGCGCCCGTTATCGCGGCGAAGGCCGGCGTGCATCCCGAGCTGTTCCTGATCGCGGTGGTCGACGGGCATCTCGCCGGCACCGTGCTGGCGGGCTGGGACGGGCATCGCGGCTGGCTCTACAAGCTCGCCGTCGCCCCCGCACATCGCGGCCGGGGCATCGGCGCGGCCCTGGTCCGCGCAGCGGAGGCGAGGCTGGCGGCGCTCGGCTGCGCCAAGGTCAATCTTCAGGTGCGCGCCGGCAATCCCGCCGCCGGCTTCTGGCAACGGCTGGGCTATGGCGAGGAGCCGCGGATCAGCTTCGGCAAGCGGATCGCATGAGCGACGCGCCGCCCAACTATATCACGCCGGCGGGCTATGCACGGCTCAAGGCCGAATATGACACGCTGCTCGCCACCGAACGCCCGCAGCTGGTCGAGACCATTTCCTGGGCGGCGGGCAACGGCGACCGCTCGGAGAATGGCGACTATATCTATGGGCGAAAGCGCCTGCGCGAGATCGATCGGCGGCTGGGCTGGCTCGCCCGCCGGATGAAGGCGGCGCGCGTCGTCGATCCGGCACAGCAGCCCGACCGCAGCCGCGTCTGGTTCGGCGCAACCGTAACCATCGCGGACGAGGACGACGCCCGCCGCGTCCTCACGCTCGTCGGCGATGACGAGGCCGACACGAGCGCCGGCCAGGTCGGCTGGAACGCGCCGATCGCGCGCGCGCTGCGCGGTGCCGCGGTGGGCGACCTGCGCCGCGTCACCCTGCCCGCGGGCGAGCGCGAATATGAGGTGATCGACATCCGCTATCCCTGAGCCGCCGGGCGACCGCGCGCTCGGCTGGCCGTGCCAAAGCATCGGCGGACGTGGCCGTGCGCTGCTTGTGCTTTGCGCGCCCTGCCCTACAGCGGACGGGATGGAACAGGGCATACGCAACGGCACGACCCCGGGCGGCAACATCGTGTTGCTGATCGACGCGGACAACGCATCGCCCGCCTATATCGACCCGGTGCTCAATGTCCTGGCCGAACTGGGCACCGTCAACATCCGGCGCGTCTACGGCAACTGGAGCAAGGCCGCGCTCAAGGGCTGGGCCGCACTCACCCTGCGCCACGGGCTCGAACCCTTCCAGCAGTTCGACGTGACGAAGGGCAAGAACGCGACCGACATGCGCATGACGATCGATGCGATGGACCTGTTGTGGCGCGGCCGGGTAACCGGCTTCGGCATCATGTCGTCGGACAGCGACTTCATGCCGCTGGCGCTGCGCATCAAGCAGGAAGGGTTGCCGGTCTACGGCTTCGGCAGCGCCCAGACGCCCGAGGGCTTTCGCGAGGCATGCACCCGCTTCATCGACGTGTCCGCGCTCATCGACAGCGCCGCGCCCGCGGTCCCCGGGACGGCCGCGCCAGCCCCGGTCGAAGGCGCGAAGGCGCAGCCGACGCCGATCGATGCCGAACTGGTGAAGCTGATCGTCGATGCCTATAATGCGGCCCGGCGTGACGAGCGCGGTTTCGCCAGCCTGTCCGAAGTCGGCCAGCGCGCGGGCAATCGCTCCAGCTTCGACACCCGCAATTACGGCTATGCGCGGCTTTCCGACCTGATCGAAGCCGTCCCCAATTTCCAGACCGAGCGGCGCGAGGGGGGCCGCGTGTTCGTGAAGAGAGTAAGGTGATGGCGTCAACACAGCTGATTTACGTGTCCGGCAGGGTTCAGGGGATCGGCTTTCGCGACTGGACGGTGCGTACCGCCAAGCGGCTGGGCCTGATTGGCTGGGTCCGCAACCTGCGCGACGGGCGGGTCGAGATCCTGGCGTCGGGCGAGGATGCGGCGCTGGCGGCGCTGGTCGACGCATGCCGCACCGGCCCGGCGAGTGCGGAGGTCGACAATGTCGAGACCGCGCCGGGCGAGCTCAACGGGGCAAAGGGGTTCACCAAACGCTTCACTGCCTGAGTTCCGCTCGCGCTCTGGCGCGGCGGGGCCGAATGCTGCTAGCCCGTGGCCATGCGCACCGGGGAAATCGTCACCATTGCCGTCTATTTCGCGCTGATGCTGGGCATCGGCGTCTATGCATGGCGCAAATCGACGTCGGACATCGACGGCTATATGCTGGGCGGGCGCTCGCTCGGCCCGGCGGTGACCGCGCTGTCGGCGGGGGCCTCCGACATGTCGGGCTGGCTGATGCTGGGCTTGCCCGGCGCGATGTTCGCGACCGGCCTGTCGGCGACGTGGATTGCGGTCGGACTGACGGTCGGCGCCTATCTCAACTGGCGGATCGTCGCGCCGCGGCTGCGCGCCCAGACGGTCAGCGTCGGCGATGCGCTGACTATCCCCGATTTCCTCGGCAAGCGGTTCGGCGCGGGTGGCGATCCGCTGCGCGTGATCGCGTCGGCGGTCATCATCCTGTTCTTCACCGTCTATACCGCCTCGGGGCTGGTCGCCGGCGGCAAGCTGTTCGAAAGCGCGTTTGGCCAGCCCTATGCGTTCGGCGTGTGGCTGACCGCGGGCGTCGTCGTCGCCTACACGCTGTTCGGCGGTTTCCTGGCAGTCAGCCTGACCGATTTCGTCCAGGGGGTGATCATGTTCGTGGCGATGGTGCTGGTGCCCGTCGTCGCGCTCGACCTGGCCGGCGGCTGGGACGCCTCGGTCGCCGCCGTCCGCTCGGTCGATCCCGCCCGGCTCGACCTGTTCCGCGATGCGAGCCTGCTGGGCGTGATCTCGGCGCTCGCGTGGGGGCTCGGCTATTTCGGTCAGCCGCACATCATCGTGCGCTTCATGGCGATCCGCTCGGTCGACGACCTGCCCGTCGCGCGGCGCATCGGCATGGGCTGGATGATCGTCAGCCTGATCGGTGCGCTCGGCGTCGGCTTTGCGGGCCTCGCCTATGCGACGCGCAACGGCATCGCGGTCGCCGATCCCGAAACCATCTTCATCCTGTTGTCGCGGCTGTTGTTCAGTTCGTGGATCGCCGGGTTCCTGCTCGCGGCCATCCTCGCGGCGATCATGTCGACCATCTCGTCGCAGCTGCTCGTCGTCTCCAGCTCGATTACCGAGGATTATTACCGCCGCTTCCTGCGCCGCGACGCGAGCCAGCGCGAGCTGGTCCGCGCCGGTCGCCTGTCGGTGCTTGCCGTCGCGCTCGTCGCCATCGCGCTGGCGAGCGACCCGTCGAGCTCGGTACTCGACATCGTCGCCAATGCCTGGGCGGGTTTCGGTGCGGCATTCGGCCCTGCGATTCTGCTCAGCCTGACCTGGCCCCGGATGACGCGCAACGGCGCGCTCGCCGGCATCGTCGTCGGCGCGCTCGTCGTGATCGGCTGGATTGCGCTCGGGTGGAGCGGCTGGCTCTATGAAATCGTGCCCGGCTTCATCGCCAGCACGGTCGCGATCCTGCTCGTCAGCCGGGCCGGAATCGCGTCGCCAGTGGAACGATCCCGGTCATCGGCCATTCCTGCCACCGATTGAACGGGATTTCGGGAGGAAACGACATGATGCGCAAATGGCTGTTCGCCGCGGGGATCGCGCCGGCCGCATTGCTGGCCGCCAATCTCGACGACGGCACCGCCCGCGCCCAGCGCCAGCAGGACCTGCCGCTGCGCGTCGCCCCGATCAGTGCGCAGGAGCGCCAGCAGGGCGAGCAGGCCAGCGCCCAGCTGATCGCGCAGTTCGGCGGCAGCTACGATGGACCCCAGGCGCGCTATGTCGAAACCATCGCGCGTCGCGTTGCGGTCGAAAGCGGCCTCTCCGCCGATCCGCGCCAGTTCACCGTGACTCTGCTCGACAGCCCGATCGACAACGCCTTCGCCACGCCCGGCGGCTATGTCTACGTCACCCGCGGCCTGATGGCGCTGATGAACGACGAGGCCGAGCTCGCCGCCGTGCTCGGCCATGAGGTCGGCCATGTCGCCGCCCGCCACGGCCAACGCCGGCAGCAGCGCGCCACGCGCAACACGATCCTCGGCGTGCTGGGCCAGATGGTGACGGGCGCGGTGCTCGGCGATTCGACGATCGGCAACCTCGCCACCCGCGCGGTCGGCGCCGGCGCGCAACTCGACACGCTCGGCTATTCGCGCAGCCAGGAAACCGAATCCGACCGGCTTGCCGTGCGCTACCTCGCCGGCGCGGACTATGACACCGATTCGCTCGCCTCGATGCTCGGCAGCCTGTCGGCGCAATCGACCCTCAACCAGCGCATAGCCGGCAATGTCCGCTCGGCACCCGCCTGGGCGAGCACGCACCCCGATCCCCAGTCGCGCGTTCGCGCCGCGCTTGCCGACGCCGCACGCGTCGGCGGCACCACCCTGCCGCGCAACCGCGATGCCTATCTGAACGCGATCGACGGCATGGTCTATGGCGACAATCCCAAGCAGGGGATCATTCAGGGCCGCGAATTCCTTCACCCCGTCTTCCGCATCGGCTTCACCGTCCCCCAGGGCTATCAGATGCAGAACGGCAGCTGGTCGGTGACGATCACCGGCCAGCAGGGCCAGGCCGAGTTCACGACCGCGCCCTATTCGGGCGATCTCGACGGCTATGTCCGCGCGGTCATGCAGTCGCTGGGGGGCGGCAACGCGCGCCTGCCCGACGTCCGCGTCGCGCGCACCACCGTCAACGGCATTCCCGCCGCCTATGCGACGATCCGCGCATCGAGCGGCCGCACGCCCGTCGACGCGACCGTTTTCGCCTATGCGACCGGCCAGCGCCAGGCCTTCCACTTCACGCTCATCACCCCCGCCGGGCGGGGGCTGGGCGCGCTCGAATCGCTGGTCGGCTCGTTCCGCACGCTCACCCCGGCGCAGGCGGCACAGGTCCGCGCCAAATATCTGCGCGTCGTCACCGTTCGGCGCGGCGACACCGTCCAGTCGCTCGCCGGCCGGATGGTGTTCGACGACAATCGCCTCGAACGCTTCCTGGTGCTCAACGGGCTGCAGGCCAACGCCGCGCTGACGCCGGGCCAGCGGGTCAAGATCGTGACTTATTGACCCGGACGCGGTACCTTCACCGCATGAACGCACATGTTCAATTCGAGAAGCGACTGCCGGTCAAGCTGACCTGCTCCGCATTCCTGACGTTGAAGCGTTCGGGCGCCTTCGCTGCGTATGAAAAGTCCGAACTTCTGGACGGCGAAATTAGCGGCGTGCCCCGACAGGAACCCGACGAACCCGAATCGGATGCATCCGTTCCAATCAAGCTGCGGGTGGAAGATTACGGGCTGCTTCAACGATCGCACGAATTGGAACCCTATGGCCGAACCGAACTCATCGACGGCGATATCTACGCGATGAGCCCGCAATATCGGCCGCACGGTTATGCCAAGGATGAGCTCGCATACCGAATGCGTCGAGCGTTGGAGACATTGGCGCTCGACGTACATGTAGCGACCGACCAATCGATAACCTTGTCGGCCCATAGCGAACCGCAGCCCGACATCATTTTGACCACCGAGCCACGGGGCGAGGGGCCGATTCCCGGCGGTACCGTCCGGCTGATCGTGGAAGTCGCCGACACGACGGTCCGGTTCGACCTTGATGCGAAAGCCGGGGTCTATGCCATGGCCGGCGTTGCCGAATATTGGGTTGTCGATGTCAACGCGCGGATCATTTACCGGATGACCACGCCCACCGGCGAAACCTATGGCGTCACCACCACCCATCCCTTCGGCGACGCGATAGAAGCCGCCACGGTCGCCGGGCTGAGGATCGACACCTCAGCCCTTTGATCGCGCACGCGGTTCAGCGTGTCAGTTTCTTGTACGCCAGCGCGGTCGGGCGATCGGCGGCGTCGCCCAGGCGGCGGCGCTTGTCTTCTTCATACGCCTCGAAATTGCCCTCGAACCATTCGACATGGCTGTTGCCCTCGAACGCCAGGATGTGGGTCGCCAGCCGGTCGAGGAAGAAGCGGTCGTGGCTGATCACCACAGCACAGCCCGCGAAATTCTCGATCGCTTCCTCCAGCGCGCCCAGCGTCTCGACGTCCAGGTCGTTGGTCGGTTCGTCGAGCAGCAGGACGTTCCCGCCCTTTTTCAGCATCTTGGCGATGTTCACGCGGTTGCGCTCGCCGCCCGACAGCTTGCCGACATTCTTCTGCTGGTCCTGGCCCTTGAAGTTGAACGCGCCGACATAGGCGCGCGTCGACTGGTCGTGCCCGTTGACCTTCATATAGTCGAGCCCGTCCGAAATCTCTTCCCAGACATTCTTGGCGGGGTCGAGATGGTCGCGGCTCTGGTCGACATAGCCCAGCCGCACCGTGCTGCCGATCTCGATCGTGCCGGTGTCGGGCTGTTCCTGGCCGGTGATCAGCTTGAACAGCGTCGATTTGCCCGCGCCGTTCGGCCCGATCACGCCCACGATCCCGCCGGCGGGCAGCGTGAAGGACAGGTTCTCGAACAGCAGCTTGTCGCCATAGGCTTTCGAGATGTTCTCGACCTCGATCACCTTGCCGCCCAGCCGCTCGGGCACCTGGATGACGATCTGCGCCTTGCCGGGGGTGCGGTTCTGCTGCGCCTCGACCAGCTGGTCGAACTTGGCGATACGCGCCTTGGACTTGGTCTGGCGGCCCTTGGGGCCCTGGCGAATCCACTCCAGCTCGTCGCGGATCGCCTTTTGCCGGCCCGATTCCTCGCGCTCTTCCTGCTCCAGGCGCTTGGCCTTCTTTTCCAGATAGGTCGAATAATTGCCCTCATAGGGGAAATATTTGCCGCGATCGATTTCCAGGATCCAGCCCACGACATTGTCGAGGAAATAGCGGTCGTGGGTGATCATCAGCACCGCGCCCGGATATTCCTTCAGGTGGTGCTCCAGCCAGTTGACGCTTTCGGCATCCAGATGGTTGGTCGGTTCGTCGAGCAGCAGGATCGACGGCTTCTGGATCAGCAGCCGGGTCAGCGCGACGCGGCGCTTCTCGCCGCCCGACAGGTTTTCGACCGACCAGTCGCCGGGCGGACAGCGCAGCGCCTCCATCGCGACCTCGAGCTGGTTGTCGAGCGTCCAGCCGTCGACCGCGTCGATCCTCGCCTGAAGGTCGCCCATCTCCTCCATCAGCGCGTCGAAATCGGTATCTTCCTGGGGATCGCCCATCTCCGCCGAAATCGCGTTGAAACGCTCGACCAGATCGGCCGTCTCGCGCGCGCCGTCCTTGACGTTCTCCAGCACCGTCTTGCTCGGGTCCAGCTGCGGCTCCTGCTCCAGATAGCCGACGGTGATGTTCTCGCCCGGCCAGGCTTCGCCGGTGAACTCCTTGTCGACGCCGGCCATGATCTTCATCAGCGTCGACTTGCCCGCGCCGTTGGGGCCGACGATGCCGATCTTCGCACCCTGATAGAATTGCAGGTTGATGTTGTTCAGCACCGGCTTGGGCGCGCCGGGGAACGTCTTGGTCATGTCCTTCATCACGAAGGCGTATTGCGCGGCCATTGCCGTGAACCTCTTGCCAGGAAAGGGATGGAAAGTCGGGCGGGGACATAGCGACGCGCATGGCCGAACGCAAACCATGGGTGGCGCGCTTGCGCTCGAAATCCACGTGCGGGGTTGCCCCCCGGCGATTTGCCGGTAGCAGTCTCTTTCCATGAACCGATATGCCCTGTGCGCGGCTGCTGCCGCCCTCGCCCTTCCCTTCTCCGCCGCCGCGCAGTCGGCCGCCGATGCCGCCGACCCCGTCGTCGCATTGCGCGACGCCGCGCTCCGCGACGATGTCGCCTATTCGATCGTCGAAGGGCTGACGACCGAGGTCGGCGCCCGCCTGGCCGGCACCGAAGCGGAAAAGCGCGCGCGCGACTGGGCGGTCGTCCGCCTCAACCAGCTCGGCTTCCGCAACGTGCGGGTCGAGCCCTTCGACATGGCGGTGTGGGTGCGCGGCGAGGAACGCGCCGAAGTGATCGCGCCCTTCCCGCAGCGGCTCGCGGTTACCGCGCTCGGCAATTCGGGCGCGACGCCCGCCGCCGGGCTGACCGCCGAAGTCGTCTATTTCCCCACGCTCGCCGATCTCCAGGCCGCGCCCGACGGCAGCCTGAAGGGCAAGATCGCCTTTGTCAGCCATGCGATGAAGGCGACGCAGGACGGCTCGCACTACGGCCCGGTTGGCCAGGTCCGCCGCGCCGGCCCGGCGATCGCCGCGCGCAAGGGTGCGGCCGCGATCCTGATCCGCGCGATAGGCACCGATTATCATCGCAATCCGCACACGGGCGGCACCAGTTTCCCCAAGGGCGTGACGCCGATTCCCGCGGGTGCGCTGTCGCTCCCCGATGCCGATCAGCTCGAGCGTATCTTCAGCCGCGGCAAGCCCGTGTCGCTCAAGCTGGTGATGACGCCGCGCCAGACGGGGACGCATCAATCCGGCAACGTCATTGCCGAGGTGCCGGGCAGCGACCCGCAAGCGGGCATGGTGCTCGTCGCCTGCCACCTCGACAGCTGGGATCTGGCGACCGGCGCGTTCGACGACGCGGCGGGCTGCGGCATCGTCGCGGCGGCGGCCAAGCGGGTGATGGACGCCGGCCAGCCGCGCCGCACCATCCGCGTGCTGTGGGCCGGCGCGGAGGAAGTCGGGCTGTTCGGCGGCGCGGCCTATGGTGCCGCGCACAAGGACGAACGCCATGACCTTGCCGCGGAATCGGATTTCGGGGCCGATCGCATCTACCGTTTCGACGTCAACCTGCCCGCGGGTGCCGAAGCGATCGGCACCCGGCTCGGCCAGCTGCTCGCGCCGCTCGGGATCATCCGGGGCAATGAGGTCGCGGGCGACGGCGCGGATATTCAGGCGATCCTGAAAACCGGCGTGCCCGCGGTCGATCTGGCCCAGGACGGCACACGCTATTTCGACCTCCACCACACCCCCGACGACACGCTGGACAAGATCGACCCCGATCAGCTGCGCCAGAACGTGGCGGCATGGACGACGGTGATTGCGGTAGCGGCGAATGCGCCCGAGGATATCGGGCGGGTGACGCCGCGCCCCTGACGCGACTCCGGCGTGGATGCGGGGCGGTCGTTCATCCCATTTCAGATTACGGGAATATGAATTACCGATTGACGCGATGCGAAGTCCCGCTAATGGGGCAGCTTCGCACCGGCGTTCGGGTCGGACGCGAAACTGATATTGCTTGGGAGCAACCGAATGAAGAAGATCGTTCTTGTCGCTGCTGCCGCCGGCCTGATGTCCCTGGCGGCGTGCAACTCCGAAACGCCGGCGGAAAACGCTGCCGAAGCGACCGCGGAAAACCTGGACGCGATGGCTGAAAACTTCGACGCGATGGCTGACGGCGCCACCAACGACGCCGCGATGGCGCTCGAGAACGCCGCCGACGCGACCGAGAATGCCGCCGACGCGATGGAAGCGACCGCCGACAACGCGGCGATGTAATCGCTTTCGCCCCCGCCCCGGCGGGTGGCGGATCGCAACTGCACGAAAGGGCGTCCCGACCGGTTCGGGGCGCCCTTTTTGTCGTCGGATCGACGCGGCGGTGCGGCATGTTGGTCAGGGAGACGAGATTCGAACCCAGCTTGGAGAGACTTACGACGAATGCGCTAATTGAAGCAAAGCCGGGGTTTCTCGTGACATGAGCGCCGCCGCCTAGAAGTGGAACGCGTCGCTCGCCTATAAGCAGCGCAACTACATGTTCATGCCCCCGATGTGGCCCCGAGCAGGCGCGAACTCGCAATTTTGTCTCACCATGCAACGCTAACTGGGGAAACGGGGTTGCCAATTCATCACTCCCGTTTAGTATTTTCGTGTGGCTCGGCGGCCGGTGTCCGTCGGGTAACACAGTGAGGATGTCCAAGCGACGGCGCAGACGAAGTCGCCGAGTTGACCTGTGTCTCGCTCGTTGCGTGCAGCGTTCCCGGTTCCACATCCACGCGTCGGGATCTTTCTCGGCTTGGTCCGCATCATGTTCCCGCGCGGTTGCGCCGTGAGCAATGATGAGGCCGTGCAGCATGGCGGGAACTCTCCGGTTCTTGTTGGACAGCATGCGTTGATCAGTTCGCACTCACCGAACAAAACAATGACGACAGCAGCCCGCTCGCAATCGAATCAGGCGGCGCACGACGCCTCGTCTGAGCTCTGCACGCTGCTGTTCGCAGATCCGGCCGAATTGGCGTCGTCAGAGCCGCGCACCCTCCTTGTCGACCCCAGCGACGCTACTGAGCCACGTCGGACCTCAATTGCGGAGGCGGTCGCGCTGGAATGGCTGCGGCTTGATGCGCCGTGTCGCATTATCTTGAACGACGATCTCAGCCTGTGTTGGGCGCATCAGCAGTTGGCAGACCTGCTTTCACGACATGCCGATGTCCAGGTTCGGGACGATATGCTGTGCTTCACGTCAGCAGACCTGCGCCAACGCTTCGTGACGTTCGTCTCAAGCCTCGACCACGAACCTCAGGTCTTCGTAGCCCGTGGAGAAGCAAGTCCGTCGATCCTCCTCATGCGGTGTCGGAAAGTCGGCCTTCGCCAAGCAGTGTTTTTATGTATTGAGTTGCGAGCCTTGGCTGGTTTCGAGGCACAGTTCGGCGGGATGAATGAGGTCTTTGGCCTAACCCCTGCAGAGCATCGGGTTTTATGCCTGGCCCTTCGCGGAAATGATGCGGCAGCCATCGCAGCTGTCTGCGGTGTAAGTGTCGCGACGATCAGATCTCAGCTCCAGCAAATATATGGAAAAACCGGCTCATCTTCGCGAGAACAACTGTTCAGCCGCTTAGCTCCCTTTTGTTTCTACTGATTAAATACTCTCTTATTAACACAAGCACTCTCTGGCGTTGGAAGTTCGATAAAGCTGTGATTCGGAGAGGTGTAGGTGTTGCGAATCGCCGAGTCCCGGTTGAGTGCACTCGAAGACCGGTTTACGCAGGTGAATGTCGAATCTGTGATATGACTCGCAGTTCAGATGTCTCATTGCAGCACGTTAACCGCATGATGGAGCGCTTAATGCTCCGTTTTGTTGGTAAATGGCACACTTTTCATCAATTTTGATGATGTGGCGCCCCCATGTCTTCCTTTACGTCCCGTTTACCCAACGGGGCGAGTTAGCAACGGACCCCGCGGGTGGGCAAACGACGCGAGTTGGGAAACCCGACGTCCACTGCCCTGCTCCAAAGGAAAGTAGGGGATGAACTCATGAAGAAGCTTCTGATGGCCGCCTCGGCCGCAGCGATCGTCGCAGCCGCGCCGGCCTCGGCGCAGACGCTGAGCACCGGCAACACGCTCACCTATAACGTTTCCGCCGAAGTCGGCGTCATCTGCGGCGTCTACAACGCGGCAGGCACCTCGATCGACGTCAACTTCAACGAACTGGCAACTGTGGCCGAGGGCACCGAGATTCAGCGCCCTGCGGGCTCGGCCTCTTACCGCTGCAACGACGCCGACGGCTTCACGCGCACCATCTACTCGCAGAATGGCGGCACGCTGAACCGTGTCGGCACCACTGGTGGGGCCAATAACTCGATCGTCTATGACTTCCAGCACGGTGGCGGCAGCGGTTTGGGCCTGGCGAAGGGTCGCTTGCCCACCCAATCGGCAGCGCCTGGCCAGAACTTCAACGGCAGCACGGCCTTTCTGAACGGCCAGACCGGCAGCGTTAACTTCTTCGTGCGCGGTGTCTTCAACACCAACGGCAACGGCACGGGGAGCAACAATGAAGCGCCCGGCACGACCGTGTTCGCCGGCAACTACACCGACGTCGTGACGATCGCAGTGACTGCGCGTTGATTACGACGGCATGAGTCGGGCGGGCGGCTATCAAGGACCGCCCGCCCGATCCACCATTTTTAAAGCTTTTCTATTCAAGTAAGTTGCGTGTTGGGGGAGGGGGAGCAATGTTGGCGACACGTCTTCGCGGCGTAGCTTTCGCTTGCGCGTTATTGGCTACGGTCTGCAGCGCGGCACCATCTTATGCCTATGAGGTCGGGCCTCTGCGCATCTTCCTGGTGCCCGCTGAAGGTCGCAACCAGTCATCGCTGTCGGTGAACAACGACCGAGACGAACCGCTGCCGATCGAGATGAAGGTGTTCAAGCGGCTCACTGCACGGGACGGGTCTGAACAGCTTATCCCCGCCGACGGCGACTTCATCATCTTCCCGCCCCAAACGCAAGTCGCGGCGAAAAGCTCGCAGTCGATCCGCATGCAATATGTCGGCGAGCCGGTAGTGCTTGAGAGCGTCTGTTACGTCGTGCAGGTCACCGAAGTGCCGGTAATTCCGCCTGGCTTTTCGGGCGTTCGCTTCGCCTATAATTTCGGCGCGGCGGTTTACGTCGAACCGGCACGCGCCGCTGCCAAGCTGGGCGTGACTGGCGTGGAACGCATCGATGGCGGCATCCGCCTCATCATCCGCAACGCCGGCAACAAGCATGTGCTGCTGCAGCACCAGCGGCTGACCATTACTGCTGATGACCAGAAACTCGAATTGACCGGGTCGGATCTGGCGCAGCGCGTCGACAACCCGACTCTGCCGCCCAACATGGAGCGTGTGATCGATATCAAATCGCCCGAATTGAGAGGCACCGGGCAAGTCATGGCTGAAATCCGGGCAGGCACCGGAGCGTAATGCTTGGCGTTCAGCGCCGGCTGACGCCGATCGGGCGATTGGCGCTGACATCCGTGCTCGGCACAGGCCTGCCCTGCTTTTATGACGCGGCGGTTGCGCAACAATCGTTTCAAGCAACGCCCCCCCCCACCGCGACGCCCCCGCAGCGTTCGCCTGTTGCCACGCTTCCTTTGCCAATTGTTTATGAGGGCCGGGTGGTCGGCACCGCGCGTGCCACGGTGTCCCTGACCGATGTCGTTGCTGTGTCAGGTGGCGATCTTGCCAAGGCGCTTGAACCGTCCGTTTCTGCAGACGTCATCGACGCCCTAAAGGCGCTGGGAGACGCACCCGCTCCAGCTGCCGATATCCGCGCGACCGGCGTCGTCGTAAATCTTGACACCGCAACAATCAGCCTTGCCGTTTCAGTGCCGACATCCCTGCGCGGGCCACAGGTATTTTCGGGCCTGGGTCGGGTTAATCTGGATGGATTGGAGCGCGTCGATCCGAGCAAATTCGCGTTCGGGCTTACAGGTGCGTTGATCACGAGTTCCCGACTCGACCAGGATGTGGATCCAAATGCCTCGCTGGGCGTCACCGGTTTCATGAACCTGGGCGGGGTGCGGGGTTTCAACCTCACCTTCGCCGGCGAAGCCAATTTGCGCGGCGACGGCCAGCGCTTTCGGCGCGACCGAATTGTCGGCTTCGTCGACCGGCCGGAAAAAGCGCTGCGCTTCTCAGCCGGCGATTTGTTTCCCGCCCTTCCGCGTCTTGCAGGTCAGGTCGAACTGCTCGGTGCAAGTTTCGAGCGTAGCTATCAAACGCTCCAGCCACTGGAGAACGTCCGGCCTAGCGGACGGCGTGCTTTCGTGCTCGATCGGCGCGCTCGTATCGAGGTCTACGCAAACGGCGCCCTGGTTCAGTCGTTCGAGGCCCAACCCGGACCGATCGACATTCGCGATATTCCCGCAACTGCGCTCAGCAACGACATCTCGATCGTGGTGGAAGACGATTTCGGGCGACGCGAGCTCGATAACTTTTCCCTCGGCTCAGACATCTTCCTGCTGGCGCCGGGCGTCTCGGAGTTCAACGTGTCGGGCGGCCTGCTCCGCGACATCGAAGCCAACGGTATCGGCTACACCAGCGACCCTGTCGTCAACGGCAGCTACACGCGTGGCATCTCCGATACCCTTACACTTGGCGGCCACGTCGTTCTTACAGAGAAGATACAGAACGCCGGCGCATCTGCTGCGATCGCGACGGTTGGCGGCATCGCGCAAATTGAAACCGGCGTGAGCAATTCCGATAGTCGCGGGGCCGGCGTTGCAATCGGCTTGGCTTACCGCGGTGACCCGTTCCGACTGACCCAGCGGGGCGGATTTTTGAACCTGACTGCAGACTATCAGTCGCGCAACTATCGAACCTTTTCAACATTGGGGATTCGCGACGATATCAAGTTCGAACTGCGCGCCGATTACCAGTTACGAATTAACGACCGCTTCGCGGCCAATGCAGGTGCTTCCTATTTCGAACGCTACGGCCCCGGCGGCGCGGACAAGGGTGTGTTTGCGGGTTTGTCGACCACCTTCGACCGCTTCACTGTGAATGTCACCGGGCGATATGCGACGCGTGGCGACGGGCGTAAGCAGGTGGGAGCGTTCATCACGGCGTTCCTGCCGCTCGGACGCCGCACTGTCTCGGTGGCATCTTATGACACAATCGACAATGTCGCGCGCGCCGAGGTGCGGCGGCAACCGTCGCTGACGCTTCCCGATTACGAATATTTTGTCCGGGCCGAGCGCAATAGGAACGTAACGGATTTGACGTCGCGGCTGGGCTTTCTCAATTCGCGCTTTGCCAGTTCGATCGATCTGAGCCAACGCTTCGCGCGCCAGTCCGCCAACGACCCGCTGCGTGGCACGTTGCGGCTGCAATCGGGGATTGCCTTCGTCGACGGTCAACTGGGAATAGGCCGAGATCCAAGCCAAGGCTTCATCATGGTGCGCAGGCACCCTTCGCTGAAGCCGGGGCAGATCGAGATAGCTTCGGGGGCAGCCGGGCGTGAGCTTGGCACCGCGAATGGGCTTGGACCTGCAGTGATCCCAAATTTTGCGCCATTCCGTCCGCAGGAACTCCGCGTTAATGCGCGCAACGCGCCCACCGGCTATGACATCGGACCGGGGGATTATGTCGTTATCTCCGGCGCGCGCACCGGCACCTCGATCACCATTGGCAGCGACGCCTACCGCTCGATCGTCGGCACCTTGCGACGCGCAGACGGCTCACCGATTGCGCTGACAACCGGGCGTATCACATCCGATACGGGCGGAGAGCCAAAGACCTTTTTCACCAACCGCGAGGGACGCGTGTTCGTCGGCAACCTCTCACCTGGCCGTTACCGCATCGAGATCGACGGCACGTTCCTTACAGGTGAGTTCGCGGTCGGGGAAAAGGACGCGGCCATCCGCGACATCGGCGTCATCCAACTGGAGCAGACACAATGAACGGCCTCATGCTGATCCTCGCGTCGTCGCTGCTGGGCACAGCACCCGCGCTGGCGCAACCCTGCACAGGCTATACAGCTGACGCCCAGCAGCAGAGCGGGCTTGCCTATGATCCCACTGAAGTCACGCCACAGCTGGTTCAGGTGCTGATCCGCACTCAGGACGTCGACCTCGACAACTCATGCCAATCGCAGCGGATCGAGATTCGCCCGCTCAACAACTCAGGACAGATCACGTTACGGGGCAGTGGCGCAACGTTGCGATGGGAACCGTTCCGCTCCAGCGACACGGCATCGGTTGCACCGGCGGCAATCACCCTGACCGGCAACTCGCGGCGTCAGCTCCTCTCGGACGGGCAGGTGCTGATCGACCTGTTCCAGGTTCAGGCGGGCCAATATGTGCCGCCGGGAGATTACATCGCCGATGTCGAACTTGCCATCGGCCAGCGCGATGCACGTCCGTTTCAGATTACTGTGCGGGTCGTGCCCGCGCTTCGCTTGGTTAGTTCCGCCATTCAGAGCTTGTCTCTGGGCGAAGTCAGTGATGGCGGTGAAGCGGAGTCGACCTTTTTCTACCAGAGCAATGCGCTCATTCGCATCATCGCGCGATCGGATAATCGCGGGGTGCTGGTGCACGCGCGCGGTGCTGCTTTCGGATCAATCCCGTATCAAGCCACCCTCTCAGGTCAGACCCTTGACCTCAGCGCCGATGACGTCGTCACGCTATCCGATCGATCGACAGGTATTCGTGCGGACCAGCTGAAAGTGACCGTTTCGCCTCAGCAGGGGCGTTTTGCGGGGACCTACACCGATGTCCTGACGCTTGAGTTCAATGCTTATTGAAGTGGGTGTCTCGCATCAAAGCGGATCGATGGAAGCTGAAGCGAAACGGATGTCAGACAGGTCCTGACCGTAATCAAGAACCATTCGGAATGACCCTGGGCGCGTTGCTCGAACAGTCACCGAGTTCTGAAAAAGCGTGTGAGAGCCGTTATCAACGGCTGCGGAACGCAGCTGAAGGCCCGCCAGATCGCCATCAAGCCGGATGCGAAATGCCTCTGAATTGCACACGGCTTGGACCTCGACTTTACCAGTTGTCAGCTGAACGGGTCTGACCTCGACGACCGAGCAAAGCACAGGCACGTTTGCACTTAGCTGGAATTGAATATTGCTGGCACCGGCTGGTGAGGTCACCACGAGCACTCCGGCAGCTGCCACAATCATCGTTCGCATTGAGGCGTTCCGATATTTTTTAGGGTCCCCCTCCTTAGCTGCCTATCTGTCTATTGAAGGTTCTTGAGCTTAATTAGCGCGCCTTTAACCTTTGGTAACCGAGCCTGATTCACCGAATATAAGCCGGTTAGCCGCTACCGTCGCGTGTGATGCCGATAGGATTTCAGGAACCCTAGCGGTCACGCTAGGTCGTGGCGCAGCCAGCTTGCTAGCGTCGTAAGCTTCTCAAATTGAGACCAAAATGGCTCTATTTGGCTCATGATCTCGCTTGCCAGCTCATCTGAATCGGCCTAATTGTCCGTATCTGAAACGATTTTGGTTTTCTGTGCTTCGCGTTCTTTGAACAATATTGCGCGGGTTAACCGAGCGAAACTCGAGACTGGGCCGTTAGATAAGCCTCCTGTTGAGTTCTGGGGCATTTACTCATCAGGTAGAAGAAATGCTGCACAACGATCGGGTATTGCCGCCGACCACCAGTCGACGGCCTCGCACGGACAGTGCGCCCCTGGTTTCGACCGATACCGCTGGACACACGGATGCCACCTCTGACGAGAAATGGTCTCTTCGTAAGCGCGTGCTGACCATTGTCGCGCTGGGTGCCCTCGCTTGGCTGCCGATCATCCTCTTTATACTTTTCTTGTATCTTCGCTAAGCCACGTGCTCTCCTTGCGATCCAATAGATCGCCACGCGTGGTGCAAGCTGCGCGGACGTGCAAACGCTTGTGGCGGGTCCAGCGCTGCCTAAAGCGGAAGTCCTAAATACGGGTCATTTCGGTCACCCCCATGCCGCCTATCTGGCGGGCTGAGGCACAGCTTTCCCATCCACGAAGCGCGCGGGCGCTCATCGCTCGCGTAGTCCAGCCTCCATGACACTGCTGATCGGGTCGGTGACGTAGCTCAGCAGGGTTCGAGAGGGGCCCTCTAGGAACACCTCCACCGGCATGCCCGAAACGAGCGAAACCTCCCCTAGGCGCTTCACGACTTCGCCACGGTCAAGGCGGACGAGCAGCTGATAGAATACCCGTCCGTCTTTCGTCTTCTCGAGATCGCCGCCCACTTCGAACACCTCGCCGTAGAAGCTGTGGTGTGCCTCACGCGGTAGACCCGACAGAACGACCCGTGCGCGCTGACCCCGTCGAACCGAATCGATATCCAGCGGCGAGACCCGGACCCGAACCGTCAGCTGCGCTTCGCGCGGAACGATCTCCATCAGCTTCTCGCCCGCCCCGATCACCGCGCCAGGAACAGAGTGCTGGAGCGCAAACACAATACCATCCGCCGGCGCGCGCAGCTCAGTCTTGCGGACCTGGTCCCTCGCAGTGATGAGGTTGCGCTCCGCCTCGGCAAGTCGGGTTTGCAGGTCGGCCTGCACGCGCCCATTCTCATCGCGCCGCTCGTTTTCCAGCTCAATGATTTGCAGTTCCACACCGGAGATCGCCTCAAGCGATTGGGCGATGCTGCCGTCGAGCTGGGCACGGCGCGCCGCCAAATCGGCTTGCTGACCCTGCAGATCAAGCAGGCGGGGCTTCGTGGCGAGGCCTCGCTTATATAGGGAATCGATTGCTGCAACCTGTTCGGACATTAATGAAAGCTGCCGGTCGGTTATCGCGATTTGTTGCCGCGCTGCGTTGATCTGCTGGCGATACTGCGCGGATTGCTGCCTCAACACATCGCGCCTGTTCGCGATGGTTTGCCGCCCGGCCAGCAGGAGTTGGAACTGTCGATCCAATAACGCCGCAACCTGGGGGTTTCCTTGGTCACGCAGCGACGGATGCGAGAAGCTGAGCGTGGTCGCTCCATCACGCTCAGCTTCTAACCGCGCAAGTTCAGCGGCAAACTGACGCACCATGCGGATCGCCGCTTCATACTGCGCGCCGGATCGCACGTCTTCCAGCGTGGCCAGCAACTGGCCGCGGCGAACCGATTGACCTTCGCGCACGCGCACGGCGGCGAGTGTGCCCCCCTCGAGCGGCTGGATTGTAGAACGCAAATGTGCGGTTGAGATCTCACCTTGCGCGATAACTGCGCTTTGCAGCGGCGCGAGCGTGGCGGCTGCTCCCCCCACCCCAAAGAACGCGATGATGACCGCCGTCGCGATTCTGCGCGGTGCACGGATCGCGTCGTAAGGTGACAGCGAAGCCAATGACAGCGGTTCGGCCGAGCGCACGGCGCGCGGCACCGGGACGAGCTCATTCACTGTCAGCCACCTCCGTCGCGGGCTCCTGGGGCTGCGGCTGACCGAAGATACGCTGGATCTCGAGCGTTGGGCCGAATGCCCGCGCTTCGCCATTCACGATCAGCAGCACGGTATCCGAAACCCGCAGCATCGCCGGCGCGTGCGAAATCACCACGATCGCACAATCGGCACCTTTCAGTCCCTCGAGCGCGTCGATTAATGCAGCTTCGGAGCCTTGGTCGAGCGCGCTGGTCGGTTCATCGAGCACGAGGAGCACGGGGTCGCCATACAGCGCGCGAGCCAGGGCTACGCGCTGGCGTTGCCCGCCCGACAGGTTGCGCCCGCCCGGCACGATATGGGTGTCATAGCCGTTGGGCATTCCCTCGATCATCTCTGCTGCGCCGGCCCGCCTGGCTGCGCGCTCGATCGCGGCGCGATCGGCGACAGGCCCCATCCGCGCGATATTCTCGGCAATCGTGCCTTCAAACAGCTCGATCTCCTGTGGCAAATATCCGATATGACGCCCGAGCAGGTCAGCGTTCCACTGATCGATTGGTCGTCCATCGATCAGCAGCATGCCGGTATCGGACCGGATTCCACCCACAAGCAACCGTGCGATTGTGGACTTGCCGGCACCAGATGGTCCCGCAATCGCCATCAGTTCGCCGGGTTCGACCGAGAAGCGAACGCCCTTCACGGCGGGCCGCCGCGCGCCGGGATGCGTAAAGCTGACTTCCTCCGCGCTGACGCGACCACGCGGCCGTGCGGTCTCTACGTTGAGGCTGGCAGGCGCGCCCGGCAGGTCCTTCAACCCCGCAAATGCCAGGCGGCTTTCCTGAAGGCTCCGCCATGAATTGAGCATCTGGTCGACCGGCGCCAGTGCTCGACCCATGATGATCGAGCCAGCGATCATCAACCCCGGCTGCAATTCACCGTTGATGACCAGCCAAGCCCCGACGCCGAGGACGAGCGACTGCGAGAACAGGCGCACGAACTTGCCCATTCCGGCAAACAGGGCGTTGATGTCGCTGGTGTGGACATAGGCTTGGGCGGCGACGTCCATTCTGGCGTTCCAGCGATCGATGATGGCCGGCGCCATCGCCATTGCGCGTACCGTGTCGCTGGCCCTCAAGGCTTCGGTCATGTTCGCCTCGGCTTGATCGGTGGCCGCCACATAGGACGCGGCGCGAATCCGGGTGAGGCGATCGGACGCCAGCGAGATGGCAAACATCAAGGCGGCGGAAACGATGGTCAGCCACCCGATCCACGCGTGAAGGATGAAGGCAGCGGCAAAGAAGATCGGCGCGAACGGCACGTCAAGCAGCGGATTGAGCGTCACGCTGATAAAGTCACGGATGCGGCGCAAGTCGCGAATGCGCCGGGCACCGTCGGCATCGCCGCGCACCTGATCGATCATCGCTGCATTGAGGATGGCTGGCCCAAGGGTCGCGGAAAACCACATGGCCAGTCGCGCCGCAATTCGGGCACGCGCCGCATCCAGGATGCCGAACACGGCAAAGCTGACGGCGGCGAGCAAGGTGAGCAGGATCAACGTCTCGACCCGCATGCTCGACAGCACCCGGTCATAGACCAGGATCATGTAGACGGGAGAGGTCAGCGCCAGCACGTTGAGCAGGCAGGTCACCAGCGCCAGATAGCCGGCCGCGGGCATCAGTGCGCGGACCGCGGCGTCCGCGGCATTTAGATGATGATCAGCGGATACGGTCACGATCGGACGACGAGCGGTCCCATGAAAGGAAATGCAGGAAGCGGATAGCCGCTTCCTGCACGTCGCCATTTCACGAGAACGTCAGTTCCTCTGGATGCGTCGCTCAGATGATCTCGTCGAGCAGACCGGTGCCCAGATCGATTTCGGTCAGAACCGAAACGAACTTGTTGGCATGTGCCTCGCTCTTGAACGCGTATTTTTCGCTGCCGCTGACAAAGCGGTTGCCGAAATTCACGATCCAGCTGTCACCTTCCTTGGTGACCGAAAGCTGCGAGCCTGCGGCGTTGAACGGCGTGCGGCCATCTGGCGCGCCGACATTGCCGTTGCTGAGCAGGGTGCCGCCGAACAGCCCAGCCAGAAATCCAGAGTTGTCGCTTCCGGTCAGTTCCTTGGTGCCAGAAACGCCCTGACCCCAAACGAAAAGCTTGCCGTTATTGACCCAGAAACGATTGGCGCCACCATTGGTATCATAAGACTGGTCGAAAGACATTTGGAGTTCTCCGGGAGGATGTTGTTTGATTCAACGCAAGCACTCTAGCCGGGTGCCGCGGTATGCCCATCAGCCCCAGCTTGTCTTTGGCGAACCCGTTTTTTGGTATGATCTTGCTTTACGCAACAACGGCCGATCAACCTGGGGCAGTACGTAGCGGCTACTTCATCGATTCGCTACCTCCGGGTTGCGTGAGATGGGCGAGCGAGGACCTTCTTGTTCCACTTCGGATCGATCGCGCGCAAAGCGCGTCGACGCGATCCTTCTCATCGGCGAACGCTTCGGGTCCGGGTCGTCAGACTCGGAAAGCCGCATATGGAGCGGAAAACCGGAACCGCATGAGCCTGCGGCGGTCAGGGCGCAATGTCGCGCGCCGGTTGCCCTGAACCGGCGGCGATCGACTTGGTCGGGGAGACAGGATTCGAACCTGCGACATCCTGCTCCCAAAGCAGGCGCGCTACCGGACTGCGCCACTCCCCGACCGGAGCCGCGCTCTAGCCGTTCGGCGGACGAAAAGGCAAATCTTTCCTGCGGCGCGATCGGCGCAGCGCAGCGCCGTGTGGTGGGCCCGGCAGGATTCGAACCCGCAACCTAGCCGTTATGAGCGGCCGGCTCTACCATTGAGCTACAGGCCCCCTGTCGCTGCCCGGCCCACCTAGCGGAGGCGGGCGGAACCCGGCAAGCCCTTTGCATTCCCCACCAGCCGCGCGATCAGCTCGGCCTCGCCGATCGCCCGGACGCCCAGCCGGTCGAGCAGCGCCAGCATCGCGTCCCACCACGCGTCGAACCGCTTCAGGTCGCCGGCATCGCGGACATATGGGGTGTGGCCGGGCACCAGCGACGGCGAATGAAACGAGAAGTTGAGCAGGCCCGCCGGCGCGTCCGCCACCGCGCGCTGCACCGCCTCGCGCGCGTCGGCGATCGGCATCGCCTCGGGGCTGAGCGACACGCGCGACAGCAGGCCCAGCCGCGCGGCAATCGATCGCGCGCCCGGCCAGCCGACGATCCTGCGGTATCGCGCCGCCCCGTGCCGCCGCCACCGCCCGATATAGACCGTCGACAGCGGCAGCTCGACCAGCGGATGGTCGGCCAGCGGCCGGCGCGGCTCGGTCGGTCGGTCGGAAAAGTCGGGGCCCCCCAGCTTGCGATAATCGAACCCGGGGCGCTCCGACGTGTCGATCAGATAGCCGTGATCGGCCAGCAGCCGCATCGTGTCCGGCCCCAGCCCGTAGCGCCCGGCGCGGAACATGCGCGGCGGCGCGCCGAAGCTCAGGGTGATGCGGTCGGTCAGCGCCGCCAGCTTGGCGCGCTGCAGCGCGACGGGCAGGTTGCCGAGAAAGCTGTTGCGCGCCGTCACCGCTTCCTCGAACGGCGGATTGACCCAGGGGTGAAGCTGCGCGCCGATCGCCGATCCGCCCGGCGTGATCAGGCCGCGCAGCGTTTCGACCGCGCGCGGATCGGCGGCGACCGGATAGTCGACCAGCAGGATGAGCGGGACGCCCGCCGCCGCGAAGCGCGCGTGCGCGGCGGGCAGCGCGGCGATCGCGGTGGTCGCGGTCGCGCTGCGGCTGAACGGCGCGTGCCAGTCGAACTCCTCCTCGGTGTCGACGGTGACCGCGAAGCGCCACCCCAGCGCGTCGGGCCACAGCGACGACGGTCGCGCGCGCGCCTGCCCCGGCGCGGCGGCGGAAGGCGGCGGCGACGCCATCGTCAGGAACGGATGACCTTCTCCATGTCGGGATCATCGGCGGCGGGCAGGCGCAAGGTCAAGCGATCCGCGTCGATCGCCAGTGCCCCGCCCAGCTCGCGGGCGAGGTTGGTGACCAGCCGCATCGAAAATCCGGTGCTGACCAGGCCTTCGTCCTCCAGGTCGATCGTCGCACGCGCCTCCCCGGTGCTGAGCCGCAGCTCGCGCGGACAATCGATCGCGACCACCACTTCGCGGTCGCCGTCGCGCACCAGCCGGATCGCGATGCGCTCGCCCGCCTCCGTCACCGCGACCACCGTCGCGATCAGCCGCGCGAGCAGCCGCTCGACCGCCCGCCGGTCGCCGCGCACCGCCGCGTCGGTTTCGGGCAGGACGATCTCGGCGGCGCGCAGCGCGATCAGCTGGCTCAGGTCGCGGACGATGCCCGCAAGCACCGGCTGCATCGCGACGCGGCCGGGCCGCAGGTCGAGCGCATGCGCGTCCATCCGCGCGGCCAGGTCGATATCGTCGATGATCGCCAGCAATTCGCGCGCATTGGCCCGGATCGTCTGGGCGCGCTCGCGATAGACCGGCGGCACCGGCCCCAGGATCTCGCCCGCGATCATCTCGGCAAAGCCCGAAATCGCCCCGATCGGCGTGCGCAGCTCGTGGACCAGCTCGCGCAGCGTCTCCATCCGCCGCGAATCGCCCGATCGCCGCGCATGATCGGCGCGCTCGTCGGCGCGCGGCCGGCGCGCGGTGCCGCGATAGCCGGTGAAGCGTCCCGATTGCCGCTCGAACACGGGAACACCCGAAATCAGCCAGTCGCCCGCATCCGCGGTCCGGCCGGCGATCTGCAGCCGCGCATCGTCGAACCCGGCCCGGCGCTGCACCGCACCGGCGGCGACGCCGTCGACCCCGGTGCCGTTGGCGGGCGCGGGATGATGCAGCGACAGGCCGATCAGCATCGCCCGCTCGATCCCGTCGGCCCAGCGGATGACACCGTTGGCGTCGGCCTCGAACCGGAACGTGCCCGGCGGCAGGGCGGCGGCCGGGGTCGCAGGCGCCGGATCGGCGGCCACCGGCTCGCCCGCATCGCGCGCACGCTCGCGCCGCTGGTGATAGGCGTCGATCCGCGCGACGATGTCGGCGATCCGGAACGGGCCGGCCGCGCGCGCTTCGCCCGTTCCGGTTCCGGCCTCGGCCTGTTCGCGCGCGGACGCATCGGCGGCGGGTGCCTGCGCGACAAAGGGCAGGCCGCGTGCGATCGATCCGATCGTTGCAAAGGACGACAGCGTGGCCGGGGGTGGCGCGGGCGCGGCGGTAACCGCTTCCGCATCGGGATCGTCGATGCCGTCACGGTCGTCCGACAGCACGAAATCGGTGGCCCCGAACGCTTCGAGCGCCCGGCCGACCGCGGCGGGCAGGTCGGTGCGATGGCGCAGCACCGCGCGCCCGACCGGCGACAGATGCGGCAGCAGGTCGAGCCAGTCCGCCGCGTCGAGCGTGAC
>NZ_LSKG01000166.1:0-28466 GCF_001557005.1 Sphingomonas sp. CCH15-F11
TGGCGGCAACGGCAACGCTGGCGGGAACGGCAATGGCAATGCTGGCGGCAACGGCAATGGCAATGCCGGTGAGAACGGCAACGGCAATGCTGGCGGGAACGGCAACGGCAATGCTGGTGGCAATGACAACGGCAATGCCGGTGGGAACGGCAACGGGAACGCCGGTGGCAACGACAATGGCAACGCTGGCGGGAACGGCAACGGTAACGCCGGTGGGAACGGCAATGGCAACGCCGGTGGGAACGGCAACGGTAACGCCGGTGGGAACGACAACGGCAGCGCCGGCGAGAACGACAACGGTAACGCGGGCGGCAATGGCAACGGCGGCGGCAAGGGCAAGGACCGGTAACCTCACGCCGTCGCCTTGTTGACGCGCCGTTAGCACCCGGGTGCTACGATGCGCGCCGAAGGTTGGCACGCACTTGCACGAGAGATTGAACCATCACTGGCGGCTGGCCGCGGCGGCGTTCAGCTGTGCGCTCGCTCTCGCGACCGGCATTCTCGGGTGGGGGGTCGGCGTTGACCGGGTGATCCGGCAACTCAGCTGGCAGCTTCGCGCTCATCCCGCATCGGGCGAGCTTCACATTGTCGAGATTGATGCACGCAGCATCGGGGCGATCGATCGCTGGCCCTGGCCGCGCGGCCAATATGCGCGCGCGGTCGATCGTCTTCACGCGGCTGGCGTAACCAACATAACGTTCGACGTCGATGTCTCCTCGGCCTCTGTACCGGCCGAAGATGCAGCCTTCGCCGCATCGATCGCCCGCGCCGACGGAAAGGTCGTCCTGCCGACCTTCAGCCAGCGGACCGGCAGCAATGCGGACAGCTGGACCGATTCGCTCCCGATCCCCGCCTTTCGGGCGCATGCCGCGCTTGCGGCAGTCACCGTCCAGCCGGACGCAGACGGGCTGGTGCGCCGGATGTTGCTCGGCACGGTGACGGACGGCACGCCGCGCCCTTCCCTTTCCGCCATGATCGCGGGGGTCAACGGGTCGGCCGATACCGATTTTCCGATCGACTTCGCGATCGAGCCGGGATCGATCCCCAGGCATAGTTTCATCGACATCCGTGACGGCCGCTTCGACCCCGCCACCCTTCGCGGCAAAAGTGTCGTCATCGGCGCGACCGCGGTCGAGCTGGGCGATCGTTACGCGGTGCCCAGGCATGGCGTCATCCCCGGCGTGGTGATCCAGGCGCTGGCGGCGGAAACGCTTCGCAACGGGCGCCCGCGCGAGGGCGGCTGGCCGCTTCCGCTGCTGGTCGGGCTGGGTTTGGGCGTCGCGATCCTTAATGCGCGTTCGCGTCGCACCCTGGCCGTGATGGTTGTCGGCGGCCCGACCGTGCTGGTCGGAGCGGCCTTGCTCGTCGACGCGCGCCTCGACTGGATTTTCCCGCTTGCCCCCGCACTGGTCGCAATCGCCTGTGCCGGGATTGCCACGCTTTGCATGCGCGCCGCCGCCGCTGCGCGCCGTCGCAGGCTGCACGATCCCGAAACAGGGCTGCCCAATCGTCATGCGCTGATCGACGCGCTCAAGACCTATCGGGGCGAAGGCGTGCTCACCGCCTATGTCGGCGATTTCGAAAAGATCGCGGCGGGCCTGGGCGGTGCGGCGACGGCAGAGCTGGTCCGGCGCGTTCGCGACCGGGTCGCGCTCGTCTCCCAGGGATCGACCGTTTATCGTATCGAGGATCGGGTGCTCGCCTGGCGTTGTTACGACCGGACCGACATCGAACAGCGGGTGGCGGCGCTGCGCACCACGATGCTCAGCCCGATCGATGTCGCCGGGCGCCGCGTCGACGTCACCCTCGCCATCGGTTTTGCCGAGGACGCGGGGGTGGCGCATGTCGATCGCACCGTTGCCCAGGCTGGCCTCGCCGCGGCACAGGCCTTTGCGCTTGGGACCGGGTGGTACGTCCACCAGTCCCAGGACGACGAGGCGATCGACCGCGAGCTGTCGCTGCTCAGCGAGCTGGACGAGGCGATCGAACGCGGCGAGATCCAGGTCGCCTATCAGCCGAAGCTCGACCTGCGCGAGGGCAGGATCGCGAGCGTCGAGGCGCTGGTGCGCTGGCAGCACCCGCTCCGCGGCTTCCTTCGCCCCGACCTGTTCATCCCGCTCGCCGAGCAGAATGATCGTATCGCGAAGCTGACCCTCCACGTGCTTGCCCAGACGATCGACGACCTGCGCGCCTGGCGCGTGCAGGGCCATGCGATCAACGGTGCGGTAAACATCTCCGCCAAGCTGCTGAGTTCGGAAGAGTTCATCACCGCGTTGCGGGGGCTGATCGAACGCAGCGGAGTTGCGCCCGCCTCGCTCATTTTTGAAGTGACCGAATCGGCGACGATGAACGATCCCGATCGCGCGGTCGCCGCGCTGCAGTCGTTCCGCGCCATGGGCATTGCGATCTCGATGGACGATTACGGCACCGGCCAGTCGACGCTGACCTATCTCAAGCAGCTGCCGCTCAATGAATTGAAGATCGATCGCAGCTTCATTCAGTTCGCCCACCAGAATCGCAGCGACGGGGTGCTCGTCCGCTCGACGATCAACCTCGCGCACGAACTGGGGCTCAAGGTCGTGGCCGAAGGCGTCGAGGACAGCGCGTGCCTCGACTTCCTGAAGTCGATCGGCTGCGACATGGCGCAGGGCTATTTCATCGGCCGGCCGATGCCCGCTGGCGACCTGCTTCAGCGCCTGGCAAGTGACGCAGCCGGAGTGCCCGTCGAACCGGCGGCGGCTGCTGCCCCGCTGGACCTGAAACGCGCGGGATAACCGTTCCCCGCTCGCGGTCGGCCAGCACGACGACCGAAAAAATCCTCCAGGCGTGATCTTGGTCACATTCGTTCCCGCCGCAACCGTGCAGTTACGGTGTCGGAGCGAACGAGACGACCGGTCTCCATCGAAACCGGATCGCCTCCCTCCTGAATGTCGGGTCGCAGACGCACATTCAGAGGAAGGACACATCATGCAAGGCAAGAACATCGAGGGAATGGCCAACCTGATCCGGCAGGCCAAGGAAGACCCCAAATTCTTCCACAATCTCGTCTGGAAGACCGAAGAGACGCTCGGCTCGGTCGGCTTCCTCTCGCGTGAGGAAAAGGCCGCGATCCTGCGCATCAACCCCGAGGACCTGGTCGTCGGCCTGGCGACCGGGCGTTTCTCGCCTGGCAGCCTGGCGGAGAATTGCGGCGCCAGCTGCGGGGGAAGCTGCGGGGGAAGCTGCGGCGTGAGCTGCGGTGGCAGCTGCGGCGTGAGCTGCGGTGTGAGCTGCGCGACGAGCAGCCTGCGCACCGATCCCGGCAGCCTGGTGATCAACCCGGCCGAAATCGGCGAGCGGGTCCAGGCGGAGATCAACCAGCGGTTCGCCAGCTTCATGCGCTGACCGCCGGCATCCGGGTGTCCGGCGGGCACCCGGATGTCATGACGAGGGACTGAAAAGATGCAGCCGACCGACTATCTGGCAGAATTGACGTCAAGGGGCCTTGAGGTCCGCGACACCGGCGTCTGGGCGGCGGTGGGCAGGCCCGACCGCGATTTCGGCTGGAAGCTGCACATCTCGTCGATCCAGGTGGAGGCACCGACGGTGATCGCGCGCATCCTGCCGGTGCTGCGCGCGCACGACACGCCGTTCAAGATCGCCCGCGATGCACGCATCCTCGGCGAGCTGAACGAGGGGACGTTCGGCGCGACCCAGATCGGAAAGTTCGCGACGATCTATCCCGCGTCCGACACGCTGGCGCTGACGCTGGCCCGGGCGCTCCTGCCCCTGCTTTCCGGCCTGTCGGGGCCCCGGATCGTCACCGACCTGCCGCTCGGCGAAACGCTGTATGCGCGTTTCGGGCAGTTCGACCCGGCATTCACGCGCGACCGGCTCGGCAATCTCGCCGCCGGGTCGGCGCCTGCGGCGGCCGAATATCGCGTCCCTTTCGTCGCGCCCGATGGCATTGCCAATCCGTTCGCGGCCTGGCCCACCGCCGGGGGATCGACCTCCGCGCCCTCATCGGCACCCGCCGCGGCAACCGACGCGTCGCTCGCCTCGCGCCTCATCGGTCCCGGCTTCCTCCTGCTCGATTCGCTGAGCGCGCACCCCAAGGGATCGGTGTTCCTCGCCGCGGACATGCGGTCCGCCGAGCAATGCGGCCTGATCGTGCTGAAGGAAGGCCGACGCCATTGCATGTCGGACCCCAAGGGGCGCGACATGTGGGACCGCTTGACGCATCAGCATGCGCTCGCCGCGTGGCTCAGCGACGATGTCGCCATTCCGCGGCACCATATGGTGTTCGAGCGCGACGACAGCCTGTTCCTCGCGATCGATCATGTCGAGGGCCGCGACTTTTCCGATCGACCCGCCCGCCGCTATGATCGCGCCGATATCGCGCATCGCGAACAGCTGATCGGCGACCTGATCGGGCTCGCCGCGACGCTCGGCGACCTGCATCGCCGCGGGGTCGTTCATCGCGACCTGTCGCCCCGCAACGTCCGCGTCGGTGCGGATGGCCGGACCTGGCTCCTCGACCTCGAAATGGCGGCCCCCGTCGGCGAGCGCGACGCGCTGTTCATGCAGGGGACGATGGGCTTCATCTCGCCCGAGCAACAGGCCGGCGGCGCGGCCGCGTTTCCCGACGATCTGTACGCAGTCGGCGCGCTGATCGCCAATGCGATCACCGGGTTCGATCCGCGGCGCATGTCGCTGGCGGCGGATGCGGACCTCGCCGGTCGCCTCACGATGCTGAGCGGTGCGCCGTCGGCGCTGATCGCGCTGGCGGTCGATCTGCTCGCCGCCGATCCGGCCGACCGCCCGGCGATTTCCGAGGTCGAGTCCCGCCTGCGCCGCATCGATGCGCGGACGGTCGCGATCAGCTCGCGCGCCGACCGCGCGGACGACGCCCTGCTCGACGGTGCGTTGAGCTGGCTGGTCGCGGGCGGTCTGCGCGACGACCGCACGGGATTGCCGCTGTCCCCCGAACTCCAGGCACTGGGCCATGACGCCAGCCTGTCGGTGCCGCAGGCTTATCGGCTGTTCCGCAGCGCGAACCGCGGCGTCGCGGGCGTGCTCTATGGCGCGGCGCGGCTGGTGCGGCTGGGCGCGCGCGCCGCGCAGGTCGGCGATTTCGCCGAACGCGCGGTGGACTGGCTGCTCGCGCATGCGGCGACGCCCGACGATCAGATGCCCGGCCTGCATTTCGGCGAGGCGGGGGTCGCGCTCGCCTTTGTCGAGGCGGTCGACGCCGGCCTCATCGATCGCGGCCGCTGGTTCGAGGCCTATCTGGACCAGGTGTTTTCCGGCCCGCTCGACTGGCCCGATCTGACGCATGGCGCTGCCGGCCAAGGACTGGCGGCGCTCCAGGCCGCGCATGGCGCGCGCCTGCCGGGGTTGGCGCGCTATGCCGACCAGTGCGCGCGCTATCTGATCGATCGTCAGCGCGCCGACGGCAGCTGGGCATGGCCCGACGGGGTCAGCGGGATGGAGTGCACCGTCTATACCGGGTTCGCACATGGCGTCGCCGGGATCGTTCACTTCCTGGCGGTGCACGCCCGCGCCCGGGGGGACCGCGACGCCATGGCGGCGGCACGGGGCGGTGGGGAATGGCTGGCTCGACAGGCGCGACGCAACGGAGCGCACAGCTGGTGGCCGCGTGCGCAGGACCCCGACGATGCGTGGCACTGGTGGTGCCATGGCGGGCCGGGGATCGCGTTGGCGCTGCTTGCGCTCTACGCGCTCGATCGCGACGCGCGCTGGGCAGACCTTGCCCGCGATGCGCTGGGTGCGCACGCGCTCAGCCCCTGTCATCCCAATCTCAGCCAGTGCCACGGCCTTGCCGGCCTGGGCGAGATTTACCTGGAGGCCGCGCGGGTCCTCGACGACCCGCAGTGGCTCGCACGCGCGCGGCGCATTTCCGCGACGCTGATCGGCCTGCAGCGCCGCGACGCGCACGGGATCTCCTGGATGGTCGAGAACCCGCACATCCCCACCGCCGACCTGATGATCGGCAGCGCCGGCGTCGCGCATTTCCTGGCGCGGCTGGCGCGGGCGGACGTCCTTGCCGTCGGCATGCCGCTGGGCGTCGACCTGACGGCGGACCTGAACCTCAAGCCCCAAGCGATGAAGGGAGCGTTGGCATGCAACTGATGACGACCACGGCTCACCCGCGCAGTCTTGCGCCGCGTCCCCCTGCGGATCGCCGGCTGGCCGACGCCCGGCGCGTGTTTCTCAGGCACGATGTCACGACCGCACCGGTCGATGCAGCCCGCGATTTTAGCAGCACTTACTTGATGAAACTCGCCACGTCGCTGCCACTCGCCGACGTCACCGCGATCATCGCGGCGGAGGAGGTTCGCGAAAGCGGCCTGGTGGCTGTCCGCAAGGGGATGATGGTCGAGGCCGGCGACCTCTTTGCGCGCGCGGAGGCGATCGCGTCCGCGCCGGAGGTGTCGATACATGCCCAGATCGCGTCCGCCTCGTTCCAGCTGCCGGCGGAGGCGTATCTCGCCTACCGCACCGGCGATCTGCAGGGCGCGATCAACCGCCTGCTCGCCGCCATCCGCCTGTGCTGCCGTCTCGAGCGCGAATTCGGTCACGACATGGGGTTTCGTTGCCTGCATCTCGTGCGCAACGTCATCCGCACCTACAGCTATTCCGTTCCGGCCCAGGTCACGCTGGATCAGGTGCTGACGCTGCTGCGCGCAGCCGCCGACCCGTGCGCGGAATGGACGCTCGTCATCCCCGTCACGTGGCGGACCCCGGTCGCCCTGACCGATGCCCAGCGCGCCGCGCTGATGGACGAAGCGCTGATGAACCTTGCCATCCCCGAGGTTGATTTGCGCGCGTGCGAAGGGCCTTCGATCGGCCCGGCGGATACCCATCCCGATTTGGTCGCCGGGCTGCACTGGATCCGCGCGTTAATCGCCCTGCGGCGCGGCAACGACGCCGACTTTTCGCGCCACGCCGCGCGTTTCCTGGAAATGGACCGGCCGAGGCTGGCGCACGCCGCCAGGCTGTTGCTCGGCGCGGTCGACGATCAACTCGGCTCGCGATCGGCGCGCGCGGATGCGTGACGGCCGTGCCGCACGCCGACGGCATGTCTCCGGCGGAAATCGTCCGGGACCGGGGCGCCGGGGCCGGCTGCCCCCGCAATTTGCGGTTGTTCGGGGTTTGCACTTGCCTTCACCGGCCGCGTTACCGCAGGGTTGCGCGGGGGCGGAGCAGCGTGCCTTGTTCCAAGGCCGGGAGTCCGTGCCGCGTGAGGGCGATATGGGCACCAGCGCGCCAGGCGAGACACCACCGGCGGAGCCCGAGGTCGCCGTTGAGCCGGAATATCGCGCATTTTTGAGCTACAGCCACAGCGACGCGCCGATCGCGCGCGCGATCCATCGCTGGCTGGAAGGGTATCGCGTGCCCCGGCATCTGGTCGGCCGTTCGACCGCGCGTGGAGTCGCGCCGCGCCGCCTGACGCCGATCTTCATGGATCGCAGCGAGCTCGCCGCGTCCGCCAGCCTGAGCGGTGCGGTGGACGAGGCGCTGGCGGCGTCCGCCTGCCTGATCGTGCTCTGCTCGCCGGCCGCGCGCGAATCTGCCTGGGTGGACCTGGAGATCCGGCGATTCCGCCAGCTGCATCCCGATCGCCCCGTCCTCGCCGCGTTGGTCAGGGGAACGCCGCAAACCGCCTTTCCGCCGGGCATCTGCCAGCCGCGGTCGTTTGGCGCCGTCGATGAACCCGTGGCGGCCGACTTCACGCGCCATGGCGACGGCCGTCTCCTCGCCTATCTGAAGCTGGTCGCCGGGGTCATCGGCGTGCCGCTCGACCTGCTGGTCCAGCGGCACGTCCAGCGGCGCCTCCGCCGCGTGGCGATCGCGACGGCGCTGGCCACGCTGTCGGTGCTGGTTCTGGCGGTGGCGCTGATCATGGCCATCCGCGCCCAGCGCGAGGCGGAGCAGCAGCGCGAACAGGCGGAACAGCTGATCGAATTCATGCTGACGGACCTTCGCGGCCGATTGCGCGGCGTGGGCCGCCTCGACGTGCTCGACGTCGTCAATCGCCGCGCCATGGCCTATTATGCGGCGCAGGGCGACCTTGCCGCACTCCCGACCGGCTCGCTCGAGCGCCGCGCGCGCGTGCTGCATGCGATGGGCGAGGACGAGCAGCGATCGGGCGCGTTCGCCACCGCTGCCGCCAAGTTCGCCGAAGCGCATCAGGCGACCGCCGCGTTGCTCGCCGCCGCGCCCGACGATCCCGAGCGCCTCTATGCGCATGCCCAAAGCGAGTTCTGGCTTGGCTATGTCGCCTTCATGCGCAAGGCGCGCCCGGCGGCGTCGGCGCATTTCGCACGATACAAGATGCTGGCGTTGCGGCTGGTGGCGGCCGATCGCAACAACCCTGCCTATCGGCGCGAACTTGCCTATGCGCACGGCAATCTCTGTTCGGTGGAGGTCGAGGATCGACGCACCCTCCCCGCCGCCCTGCAAAGCTGCGCCAGTGCGCTGGCGACGATGGCCCGCCTTTCCGCGGCTGCGCCTCACGATACCGCGCTGCGGCTCGATCTCGCCAACCGGCACGCCTGGATGGCGCAGGCGCTGGAGGCGAACGGCCAGATCACGTCGGCGCTGGCGCAGCGCCACCGCCAGATCGCAATCCTCGACCGGCTGGTTGCGGGCGATCCGCGCAACGCCCGCATCCGCCAGGACGCGGCGCTCGCGCGTTTCTCGCTGGCCCAGATCCTGCGCAAGTCCGGCGCGGAAGCGCGCGCGGTCGAAATGGCCGGCACCGCGCATGCGGCAATGGCGGCGCTCCAGCGCTCCGATCCCGCCAATCGCGACTGGAAGACCTGGAACGCCAGAATCGAGCAGCAATTTCCCTCAAATGAAAGGTGACGATGATGTGCACGACCATTCCCACGCACGTTCCGCTCAACACGCGGGCCACGGTGTCCGACGAGGTGAAGGACGTGATCGTCTTCACCGTCGGCCTTGCGGCGGACAATGGCGAGGTGCTGCTGACGCTTCAGCAACAGGATCTGAAGGTGCCCGACATCATCGCCATCGAACGCGATTCGATCGTCGAGGTTCGGCTCGAGGGCCGGCAGATCTTCTTTTCGAAGCAGTTCGACGCCGTTACCTTCAAGTCGGACCAGCGTTCGCTTTACGGCGGCATCGAATATCTCGATTATGACGAGAAGCTCGATCGCTATCGGCGCGCGCGCTTCACGGCTCGGTTCAACCGTGGCGGCAAGTTCGATACGCGTCACGGCTTCAACATCAATCTCGACCTCCTGCAGCGGGGGAAGGATCGCAAGAATGTGCGTTTCGTGCCCCTGACGGTCGATCCCGACATCACCAATCCGCCGCCGCGCATGCACAATTTCCGCTGATGGCCAGTCTCATGCGCCTTTCGCTCGCACCATCCTGCCCGGGTCGGCTCTAGATGGACCGGCTCGACCTGCGCCGGATCGTCCGGGTCGCGCGGTCCGGCGATACGCTGCGTGCCTGGCGCATGTTCGAGCAGGCGGCGGGCAGCCATGCCGAAGACGATTACGACCTGCTGAACCTCAGGGGGCGACTGCTGAAGGACCGGGCGGTCGCCGCCCAGGGCGATGATCGTTCGCGCCTGCTGGCGGAATCGCGCGACGCCTACCTTTCCGCCGCCCGGCGTCGTCGCGCGACCTATCCGCTGATCAATGCGGCCGCGATCGAGCGGCTCGCCGGCAATTTCGCGCGTGCGCGCGAGTTCGCCGCCGCCACGATCGCGTTGCTCGACCAGGGCGATCACGAGCCGGACACCGCCTATTGGCTGGCCGCCACCCGGGCGGAAGCCGCGCTGCACACCGGACCGGTCGAGGCGGCCGCCGACCTGCTCCGCGACGCGATCGCGCTCGCGCCCGACGCGTGGGAGGATCACGCCTCCACGCTGCGCCAGTTCAGGCTGCTGCTCGGCTGCGTCGGTGCGGACGACCGCTGGCTGGAACAGCTGGCTCCACCCGCCGCGCTTCACTTCAGCGGGTTGATCCACTTTGACCCCACGATCGGCGGATCCGGTCGCGACCTTGCCGATCGGCTCGACCGGCTGCGCTGCGGCTTTGCCTATGGCGCGCTCGCGGCGGGCGCCGACATCGTCATCGCCGAGCTGCTGGTGGATCGCGGTGCCGAACTGCATCTGGTCCTGCCGGCGCGTCCCGACATTTTCCGGCGGCAATCGGTGATGCCGTTCGGCGATCATTGGGGCGAGCGGTATGACCGCCTGCTCGCGCGGAGTGCCTCGGTGGAGGTGGTTGCACAGGGGCAGGACGTGTCGCTCGCGGCCGTCGAGTTCGCGGCGCAGGTCGCGATGGGCTCGGCGATCTGTCAGGCACGCGCGCTCGAAGCGCAGGCGGTCGCGCTCCGTTTGGTCGATCAGGCTGCGGGCGACGCCCAGTCATCGGCGGCGAGCGACCGAGCGTGGGAACGGCTGGGATTGCCGCTCATCCGCGTTGCCGCACCCCGATCGAGCGCGCCGGTCGCGACGATTCCGCACGCCGAAATCACGGCAATCGTTGCCGCCCCGCCCGCCCGTGGCACAACCGGAGCTGCCCCCGACATTTTCAGCCGCATCGCCCCAGAAGGCCATCATCGTGCCGCCGATCCTGCCGCCGCCGCCAGGGTCGCGCTCGACGCGCTGGCAAGCGCGCCTGCGCTTCGCCTGGGCCTGACCGCGGGTCCGGTGATCGGCAGCGACGACGCTGCCCGGCTGGTCGAGCTGGCGGGGCTAATCGCGTCGGCGGCCGCGCCGGGCCAGCTGCTTGCCTCGCGCGCGGTCGGGCTGGCGCTGCTGCTGCTCGCGCCCGAGCTGCGCTGCGAATCCGACCAGGAACTGTCGACCGCCTATGGCGAGATGCCTGTCTGGACGGTGGCCGACGCGGGGCGGGACGCGTAGCGACGCCGATCAGGCAATCAGTTCGGCGAGCAACCGAGGCGAAACGATGGTCAGCGTACCGCCGGCCCGCTCGACGATGCCGCGACGCTCGAGAACCGCGATGGCGCGCGACGCCGTTTCGCGGGTCGTGTTCGCCGCGACGGCAAGCGAGGTGACCTTCGGCAGGGGCTGGATCCGGCGGGTCTCGCCCGCAAGCCGAAGGATTTCCGCATAGACGCGTCCGACCGCGCTCAACGTCGATCGCGCGGTCATGCGATCGAGCGCGAAGTCGAGCTGGCGCGCGAAGAGCCGTGCCAGCCCGGCGCCGATCTGCTGATGCTCGGTCGCGAGCCGGTCGAGCGAGCGCGACGCGATGGTCAGCGCCTCCACATCGCGCTGGACGATCAGGTCGGCGCGATGCGTCGTCGCGGCGGGATAGGCGCCCATGACCTCGCCCGGACCGTGAAAGGTCAATTGCGACCGCTGGCCGTCCGACCCGATGAACTCGACATTGACCAGCCCGTCGATGATCAGCCAGCACCGGTCGGCGGCGTCGCCCTGGTGCGCGATCACGTCGGACCGGGCATAGGCGACGCGGCTCATCTGGGCCTCGAGCACGGTTGCCAGGTGGGTTTCGCATCCCAGGAACGCCGAAACGGCTGCGATCCGATCAACTCTCGGCACCTCGCTTCCCCCCGGAACTAACCCGCGACGGGCACCCGCCGCCGTCGACCGTGCGCACCCCTATACCATCGCTTTGAACGACACGCGCAACTTTGGATCGACCGGGCGTGACCTTCATCACGGCGCGGCCTGCCCGACGCGCCTATGACGATATCGCGACCCGACGGAACCGTCGTCAGGCGGGACCGCACCTTGGCCCGGCCGCTCGCGGCCGGGTCGCCTTTTCGCGGGCGAAGAGGTCGACTCGCGCAAGGTCGTGGTTTGGTGACGACGGATTGCCGGGACCTGACGGGCCGGTCGCGCCCGGACCAGTCCCGAAATCGAACGCCAATCGATTGCGCGCGTGAATGAACTTGCCCCCGGGAAGAGGTTTCACCTTGCGTCAAATTAAAATAGCGCCGAAATGGATTAATCGCGCGCGATTATCCGCGGCATGAAGCAAGAAAGAGAAACCATGACAGACGAAACCGCGCTTAACCCAGTCGAGCTCGCGACCGAATTGACGATCGCCTGGCTCGGCAATCAGAACAACCGGATTGCGGCGGAAGAGGTCCCCGCTTTTCTTCGGACCATGCATACGACGCTGACCGGTCTTGCCGGCGCCGCTGATGCCGGTGGCGAGAGCGAAGACTCGGCGGGCTCGATGGAGCACAAGCCTGCGGTGTCGGTCCGCAAGTCTTTGGCATCGCGCGACGCGATCATTTCGATGATCGACGGCAAGCCTTACAAGACGCTGCGCCGTCATCTCTCGACTCACGGCCTGACGCCGGAGGAATACCGTCAGCGGTACAATCTGCGCCCGGATTATCCGATGGTCGCCGAAAGCTATTCGGAACAGCGGCGCGCCATGGCCAAAAAGATCGGGCTCGGATCGCGGGGCCGTCGCCCCAAGGCCGCCGAAACCGACGCGCCGGCGGCACCGACGCGGCGCCGCGCAACCAAGCAGGGTTGACCGGCCGCGCAGCGGGTGCAGGTCGCCCGCTGCGCGCGAAATCGCGCGCTTGCCGCTGACGTCTGGCTCAGCCGAGCGGCGCGTGCGCGATGTGCGGCAATACGTGACGTGCGAACAGGTCGGCTTCGGCGGCGTGCGGATAGCCGGATAGGATGAAGGCATCGATGCCTTCCGCGCGATAGGCGTTCAGCTTGGCGAGAACCTGATCCGGATCGCCGACGATCGCCGCACCGCAGCCTGAACGCGCCCGGCCGATGCCGGTCCACAGATTGTCCTCGACATAACCGTCGCTGGCGCTGGCGGCTTCGCGGAGCTCCGCCTGGCGCGCGACGCCCGCAGACTGGCTGTCGAGCGAGCGCGCACGGATCGCGGCCCCGGTTTCGGCATCGAGTCGCGACAGCAGCCGGTCGGCCGCGGCGCGCGCCTCGGCCTCGGTCTCCCGCACCACGACATGGACGCGATAGCCGAACTTGAGCGTGCGGCCGTGGCGCGCGGCCCGCTCGCGCAGATCGGCGATGATCGCGCGGACGCCGGCCATCGAATCCGGCCACATCAGATAGACGTCGCACCCCTGCGCGGCGGCTTCGCGCGCGGCGGGTGACAGGCCCCCGAAATAGAGCGGCGGGCATTTGCCGGTCAGCGTGGTGACCCCCGGTGGCGCCAGATCGAGCTTCCAGAAATCGCCGTCGAACTTCAAATGCTCGCCGTTGAGCAGTGTGCGCAGGATGTGCATCGCCTCGACCGTGCGCTGGTAGCGCGGCGCGCTGTCCAGCGTCTCGCCCGGCAGGTCGCTGGAGATGATGTTGACCGTCAGCCGCGGCAGCCCGCCGCCGGTCAGCCCGAGCATCCGGTCGAGCGTCGCGATCTGGCGGGCCAGCTGCGGCGGCCAGCTCTCGCCGATCCGGACCGCCATCAGCAAACGGATGCGCCGGGTCAGCGCGGCGATGCCCGCGGCGAATGCGGTGGTGTCGATGCCGAGCGCGTAGCCCGACGGCAGCAGGATATTGTCGAAGCCGCCGCTTTCGGCCTGCAGCACGATGTCGCGGCAATGTTCCCAGCTCGACTTCAGCCGGGGATCGGGCACGCCCAGAAATTCATAATCATCGTCGCACAGCGCCGAGAACCAGCTGATCTCGCACGGCTTTTCGGTTCCGTTCATGGCAGGCGCTCCCCTGTCCCGGCCTGCATCACCGCATACCATTGGTCGCGGGTCCATTCGACCTTGTAGGCGTCGGCCGATGCGCGGATGCGGTCGGGTTGCTGCGATCCGACGATCGGGATGATCCGCGCTGGATGCGCCATCACCCAGGCAAGCGCCGCCGCCGTCACGTCGACGCCATGGGCCGCACCCTGTTCGGCCAGCAGCCCATGCGCGGGATGATCGGGGTCGAGCAGCCGACCGCCGGCGAGCGGCGACCACGCGAGCACCGCCATGTCGCGTGCCATCGCCTGGTCGAGCGTGCCGTCATAGAGCGGCGCGACACGCAGCGGCGAGAATTCGGGCTGGGTCGTGACGATTGGCAGGTCGAGGAACGCCTGCAGCGCGTCGACCTCCGCTGGGCTGTAATTGGACACGCCGATCGCGCGGACCTTGCCGGCGGCGACCATTGCGGCGAGCGCGTGGGCCACCTCCTGCGGGTGCGTCATGAAATCGCGGCGGTGGATCTGGTAGAGGTCGATCACGTCGATCCCCAGCCGCGCCAGCGAGGCGTCGACGGCTGCCGCCAGATAGGCCGCGCTCGAATCGTAGGGGCGCGGCGGGGTGATGCCGCCCTTGGTCGCGATGACCATGCGGTCGCGCAGCGCCGGTGCGTCGGCCAGCACCCGGCCGAACAGCGCCTCCGACGAGCCGAAGCCCTCGGGCGTGCCATAGCCGTAAATGTCGGCGGTATCGAACAGCGTGATGCCCGCGTCCAGCGCGGCATCGACGCGCGCGCGCGCCGCCGCCACGTCGGTGCCGGTGAAGCGCCACATCCCCCACGCGATCGGGGATACGGTCAGTTCGCTCTTGCCCAGCGGGCGCGGATCGGGAGAAAGGCGGAGGCTCGTCATGGCGACGATCTTTGGCACAGGGATTTGACGGATGGTAGCTGCGATCCGCTACGGCGTTGTCGGCACGGGCATGATGGGGGTCGAACATCTGCGCAACCTGATGATCTTGCCCGGTGCCGAAATCGTCGCGATCGCGGATCCGGTCGCCGCCTCGCTCGATTGGGCACGCGCCGCATTGGGGGACCGGGCCGCGGGCGTGCGCGCGTTCGACGACGTGGCGTCGTTCGCCGCCGCCGCCGATGTCGATGCGATCGTCATCGCCGCGCCCAACCACACGCATCGCGATGTCGTGGCGCGTCTGCTCGACCGCGATGTCGCGATCCTGTGCGAAAAGCCGCTGGCCACCACGATCGCCGACGCGCGCTGGATGGTCGATCAGGCACGGGACCGCGCCCGCCCCTTCTGGACCGCAATGGAATATCGCTTCATGCCGCCCGCCGCCACCTTCATCGCCCAGGTGCATGACGGTCGCGTCGGCGACCTGCGGATGTTGTCGATCCGCGAACATCGCTTTCCCTTCCTGCCGAAGGTCGGCGACTGGAACCGCTTCGCGCGCAACACCGGCGGGACGATGGTCGAGAAATGCTGCCATTTCTTCGACCTGATGCGACTGATCGTGCGGTCGGAGCCGGTGCGCGTCTTCTGCTCGGGCGGCCGTGACGTCAATCATCTCGACGAACGCTATGACGGCCGCGCCCCCGACATTCTCGACAACAGCTACACCGTCGTGGATTTCGCCAACGGCGTGCGCGCGATGCTCGACCTGTGCATGTTCGCCGAGGGCGCCGAGCATCAGGAGGAGATGTCGGCCACCGGCGATCGCGCCCGCCTCGACGTGCTGATCCCGCCCGGCGACCTCGTGTTCAGCCCGCGCGTCGACTGGCGCGGGCCGAAGGCGGTCGAACGCTGGCATGTCCCCGTCGACGAGGCCGCGATGGCGGCGGGCTCGCACCACGGCGCGACCTTCTATCAGCATCAGGCATTTGCCGCCGCGATCCGGGGCGAAGGTCCGGTACAGGTAACCGCCGAGGACGGGCTGCGCGCGGTGGCGATGGGTGCCGCCGCCGAACTCAGCGCACGCGAACACCGCGTCGTCGCGATGGCGGAGCTGGGCCTTTGAGCCTGAGCGCGCCGATGAACCCGGGCGATCATGTGCTGATCGTCGGTGGCGGCTTTTCGGGCACGCTGCTCGCGATCAACCTGATGCGCCACGATGGGCCGCGCGCGACGCTGGTCGAACGCCGGCCCGGCCAGGTCGCGCGCGGGGTGGCCTATAGCGCCGCCGACGACAGCCACCTGCTCAATGTGCGCGCCGGCAATATGAGCGCCCTGCCCGACGACCCCGGTCACTTCGTCCGCTGGCTGGAGGCCAATGGCGAGGGTGGCGCGACCAGCTTCGTCCGGCGGACCGCCTATGGCCGCTATCTCGCCACGCTGCTGGCGGAAACGCGCGCGCGCGCCGGTGATCGGCTGCGCGTCGTCAACGGCGACGTCGTCGCGCTCGCCAGCGACGCAACGGGTGTCGAGGCGCGCTTTGACGATGGCACCGCGGCGCGTTTCGAGCGCGCAGTGCTGGCGCTCGGCAACCTGCCGCCGCATGCGCCGCCGGGCGTCGATCCCGACAGGCTGCCGCGCGACCAGTATTGCGACGACCCATGGGCCGCCGACATCGCCGAGGGGCTGACCGACGACGATACGGTGCTGCTGCTCGGCACCGGGCTGACCGCCGTCGACGCCGCGCTGCTGCTCGACCGGCGCGGGTTTCGCGGGCGCATCGTCGCCATGTCGCGGCGGGGCCTGCGTCCGCGCGCGCACATGATCGGCCAGCCGCCGGTGACCCCCTGGCACGAAAAGCCCGCCCAGCGCCTGTCGGAGCTGTCGCGGCTGGTCCGGGCCGCGGCGGCGGCCCCAGGCAGCGACTGGCGCTGTGCGGTCGACGCGCTGCGCCCGGTGACCCAGCTGATGTGGTCGGGTGCGGATGTCGCGACGCGGCGGCGCTTCCTGCGCCATCTGCGCCCGTTCTGGGATGTGCATCGCCACCGGCTGGCACCGGAGATCGCGGAGCGGATCGATCGACTCGTCGCGGCCGGCCGGCTGAGCTTCCGCGCCGGGCGGTTGCGAAGCGCGGTGTCCGACATTTCCGGGCTGGCCATCGAATGGCAACCGCGCGGCGACGAACGAAGCGTGCGCGAGCATGTCCGCCGGATGGTCAACTGCACCGGGCCCCAGGGCGACCTGCTCCGCAGCACCGAGCCGCTGCTGCGCCAGCTGCTTGACAGCGGCCGCATCCGGCCCGACGCCGCGCGGCTGGGGATCGACATCGCCGCCGACACCTGCGTGCTCGGCCGCGACGGGACGCCCGACCCGCGAATCCACGCGATCGGCCCGATGACGCGGGGTGCCTATTGGGAGGTCGTCGCCGTGCCCGACATCCGCGTCCAGACCTGGAACGTCGCGCGTACCCTGTCCAACGCGCATTGGGTCGGCGGCGAGGGACTTTGATCGAACGCACCCGACGCGCGCACCACCGCACGAAATTAGGAATATCATAAGATTGCGGCGTTAGATCGCGTTAACCACGGTTTCAGAGAAGCGGCGCGGTGACCAGAACGGGGAACGCAATCGAGGAGACGTCGCGGGCGCTTGGTGCACTGGTCATCAATTGCGCCGATATCGCCGGCCAGCTTGGCCAGGTTTCCTCAGACATCAGCGAACAGAGCGTCGATCTGGGCGGATTGTCGCGCGTCGTCGACCGGCTGGTCATCAACCAGCAGGCCGCCGATCATGCCGCGGCCCAGACCCGCAAATTGTCCGATCAGGTCCGCAGCAAGCTCGAACAGAACGCCCAGGCGATCGAGGAAGCCACGTCGAGCTTCGGCGAACTCACGACGCTGGTAAGTGGCCTCGGGGCGCACGTCACCGACCTGTCGAACGCGATGAGCGAGGTGCGCTCGGTCTCCGACGTGATCGCGCGGATCGCGACGCAGACCAACCTGCTCGCGCTCAACGCCGCGATCGAGGCGGCGCGCGCCGGGGTCGAGGGCCGCGGATTCGGCGTCGTCGCCGCCGCGGTCAAGGGGCTGGCCAGCGAAACCCGCGAAGCCACCCGCCGCATCGACACGACGATCGACGTGCTGTCGGGTGAAGCATCCCGACTGGTCCAGGAGATCGAGCACGGGATGATGCGCAGCCTGTCGGCCGAACGCGGACTGGCACGCATCCGGGCGAGCATGGTCGATGCCGGCGAGATCATCACCATGGTCGACGGCCAGTCGGCGGAGGTGACCGAGGCGGTCGCGGGCATCGAAGCGAGTGTGGCCGAGGCCAGCCGCGACATCGCCAAATTCGCGGATGCGCTGCGGATCAACGCGGTGAACCTGTCCCGCGCCCGCGCCCGCGTGGACACGCTCGAGGTCGAAGCCAATCTGACGCTCGACCGGCTTGCGATGTCGGGGCTGGAAACCGGCGACACGCCATCGATCGAGCGCGCGAAGGAGGTCGCACGCGAGATCGAGCGGCTGGTCGAGGCCGGCATCGCCCGTGGCGAGGTGAGCGAGGATGCGGTGTTCGACTGCAACTACCGCCTGATCCCTGGGTCGAACCCGCCGCGCTACGATACGGGGTTCAACGATTTCGCCGACCGGCACATCCGGCCGATCCTCGACCGCGAAAGCACCTGGTCGCCGGGTATGATCGGATCGGTCATCAGCGACGTGAACGGCTATCTGCCCACCCACCTGACGCTGCGCTCCCAGCGCCAGGGCAAGGACATCGCCTGGAACATGAAATGGTGCCGCGACCGCCGGATCATGATGGACGACGCGACGCGCCGCGCGATCGAGAGCAGCGCGCCGGCGATGCTCAATTGCTACCGCATGGCGCTGGGCGAGGAGGATTTCCTGCCGCTGAAGACGGTGTTCGTGCCGCTTTGGTTCCGGGGCCGGCGCTGGGGCAATTTCGAATTTGCCTATGTCGATGCCCAGGATGCCCGATCGCTGGCGATCGGCGCGTCGGGTCTGGCCGAAAGTCTGGTGAACGCCGGCGACCAGCTGGTCGAAGCGACCGCCTGATCGCGCGGCTCAACCCGATTGCGCGGGCCGTCCGCGATCGAGCGCGCCGAACTGCCGCTCATATTCCGACACATCGCCCGCCACGATCAGCCGCGCCTGTTCGACCCATTTGTCGCGGGCCATCCGCCCGGCAAAATTGCCCAGCGCGGCGTCGATCGTCGCGGCACGCTCGGGCGTCAGCGCAGCGAGCACGGCCAGCGACGTCACGCCCTCCTCGGCCAGTCGCGCCGCGACCCGTGGCCCGACGCCCTTCAGAATCGTGAGGTCCGACGCTGCGGCGGGTGACGCCGGCGGCGGTTCGGCCTGCAGCTGCGGTTCCGGATTTTGCGACGGAACCGGCGCGGCCTGCAGCTGCGGTGCCGGGGCCTCTTGCGGGATCGGTGCGACCGGGGCGGGCTGATCCTCGATATCGGGGCTGCCCGCGTCCAGGCGAAAGCCATGCCCGCTTTCCAGCAGCTCGGCCTCCGCCTCGCGCCGCCGCTGCTTCAGCCGCCGTCCCCGCCAGATGATGTAAAGCGCGACCAGCGCGAACAGCCCGATCAGGACGAAATGGGTGAGGGTGAAGGGCCACATCCGGTCGGCGGCAGCCAGGGGGGTCGAGGGCGGAAGCGATTTGTCCATGGGCGCACTCATATCACCGATGCCGTCGCCGACCAGTGCCGGTCGGTTCAGCCGCGCGCGACTTCGCGCCAGCCGATGTCGCGCCGACAAAAGCCGCCGGGAAAGTCGATGCGGTCCACCGCGCGATAGGCCGCCGTCTGTGCCGCAGCGACGCTCTGCCCCGTGGCGGTGACGTTCAGCACCCGCCCGCCGCTCGCCACCAGCCGGTCGTCGGCCAGCCGCGTGCCGGCGTGAAAGACGCGCGCGCCGGTTGCCTCGGCCGCCTCGATGCCGGCGATCGGCGCGCCGGGCGCCACCTGGCCGGGATAGCCGCTAGCCGCCATCACGACGGTCAGCGCGGCCTCGTCGGCGAAGCGCGCCGGCGCATGGTCGCCCAGCGTGCCCGCATCGGTCGCCAGCATCAGCTCGAGCAGGTCGTCCTCCAGCCGCATCATCAGCACCTGCGTCTCCGGGTCGCCAAAGCGGCAATTATATTCGATCAGCATCGGACCGCCGTCGGTCAGCATCAGCCCGGCATAAAGCACGCCAGAATAAGGCATGCCATCGCGCCGCAGCGTGTCGATCGTCGGCCGCACGATCTCGTCCAGCGCGCGCTGCATCAGTTCCGGCGTCAGCACCGCGGCTGGGCTGTAGGCGCCCATGCCCCCGGTATTGGGGCCGGTATCGCCCTCGCCCACCCGCTTGTGGTCCTGCGCCGATCCAAAGGGCATCAGGTGCGTCCCGTCGGTCAGCACGAACAGGCTCGCTTCCTCGCCGGTCAGGAACGCCTCGATGACCAGCTCCGCGCCGGGTTCGGCCATCAGCGTGACGATCGCCGTGTCCGCCTCGTCGGGCGTGGTCGCGATGATCACGCCCTTGCCCGCCGCCAGTCCGTCGGCCTTGAGCACCAGCGGCAGGGTGAAGCCGGCCAGTGCCTCGCGCGCGGCGTCGGGGGATGCGACGCGTACATAGCGCGCCGTCGGAATGCCGGCGCGCGCGCACAGGTCCTTGGTAAAGCCCTTCGATCCTTCCAGCTGCGCGGCCTCGCGATTGGGGCCGAAGACGCCGATGCGCTCGGCGCGCAGCCGGTCGGCAAGGCCCGCGACCAACGGGGCTTCCGGCCCGATCACCACGAAGGCGATCGCGTGGCGGCCGCAAAAGGCGACGACCGCGTCGTGATCGGCGGGATCGAGCGCGACCCGTGTTGCGTGCGCGGCCATGCCGGGGTTGCCAGGCGCGACATAAAGCGTATCGAGACGCGGCGATTGCGCCAGCTTCCACGCAAGCGCATGTTCCCGCCCGCCCGATCCGATCAGCAGGACGTTCATGCCCGATCCCTTGTTCGACGATTCAGTGACGCGGCTGGTAGCCGAGACGGTGCCGGGCGACAACGCCGCGCCGGAAAGCGTCAGCGAATTGTCGGGCCGGCTGAAACGCACCGTCGAGCGCGAGTTCGGCCAGGTCCGGCTGCGCGGCGAGATTTCCGGCTATAAGCGCGCGGCGTCGGGGCACGTTTATCTGGCGCTCAAGGACGAAGGCGCGGTGATCGATGCGGTGATCTGGCGCGGTGCGGCCGCTGCCATCCCCTTCGCCCCGCAGGACGGGATCGAGGTGATCGCGACGGGCAAGGTCACGACCTATCCCGGCCGGTCCAAATATCAGATCGTGATCGACCGGCTGGAGCTGGCCGGCGAAGGCGCGCTGATGGCGCTGCTCGAAAAGCTCAAGGCCCAGCTTGGCGCGGAGGGGCTGTTCGACGCGGCGCGCAAGCGGCCACTGCCCTTTCTGCCGCGCGTCATCGGCGTCGTCACCTCGCCCACCGGGGCGGTCATCCGCGACATCCTCCACCGCCTCGCCGATCGCTGCCCGAGCCATGTGATAGTCTGGCCGGTCCAGGTCCAGGGCGACGGCGCCGCCGCCCAGGTGGCGCGCGCGATCCGCGGCTTCGACGCGCTGCCGCTCCGGGACGGGCCGATGCCGCGTCCCGACCTGCTGATCGTCGCGCGCGGCGGCGGCTCGATCGAGGATCTGTGGGCGTTTAACGAAGAAGTTGTGGTGCGCGCAATCGCCGACTGCACCATCCCGGTCATTTCGGCCGTCGGGCACGAAACCGACACGACGCTTGCCGATTTCGCCGCCGATCTGCGTGCGCCGACACCGACCGCGGCCGCAGAGATTGCGGTGCCGGTGCTCGCAGATGTGCGCCATCAGGTGGCGACGCTGGCGTTGCGCAGCGAACGTTGCGCGCGCCGCTATCATGATCGCGCCGCCGAGCGGCTGGCCGCGCTTGCCCGGCTGATCCCGCGGCGCGAGGCGCTGCTCGGCCCGCAGCGCCAGCGCACCGACGACCTGGCGCAGCGTCTCGGGCTCGCGCTCGAGCGCCGAGTGGTGCTGGCGCGGCGCAGCCTCGACCGCGCGGGCGGTGCCCTGCGTCCGGCAATGCTCGACCGGCGGCTCGATGCGGCGCGCGCCGCGCTGCGGCTGGCGGGGGCGCGGCTCGATGCCGGCAATCCCGACAACCTGCTCGCCAAGGGCTATGTCCGCGTGGCCGCGCGCCTCAACGGCCAGGCGGTGACGAGCGCGGCGGATGCGCGCGCGACGGGCGCGCTGACGCTCCATTTCCGCGATGGCGCGATTGATGCCAAGGTTGAGCGCGCGGGATCGAAGCCCTATCCTGACGACAAACCCGAGCAGCAACGCCTGCTCTAGACCAGGAAACAGGCCAGCCATGCTGATGTCGAACACCGCGCGCGCGGCGCGCCTCCACTATCTCGCCAACGGCTATCGGATGCTCAGCGCGGGCGATCATGTGGTCTGCGCGGTCAGCGGCGAGCGCATTCCGCTCGACGCGCTGCGCTACTGGAGCGTCGCGCGCCAGGAACCCTATGCCAGTGCGGAGATCGCCACCGCGCGGCTTGCGGGCGGATGAGGCTGCGCACGGTTGGTGCCTGTGTGATCGCGGCGGTCGTCGTCGCGTCGCCACTGCTGGCCCGGAATGACGATCGGGCCGTTTCGCTGATGGCCGTGGTCCAGCTCGATCGCCCGTTCGTTCAGGGCGGCATTGCGCGCGGCCGGGTCCCGCGCGGCTGGAGCGGGCTCATGCTCGACGATCGCGCGGTCGGGGTCGCCGGGGACGGAAGCTTCCTGGTCGCGATCGATCGCGATGCCGGGCCGATGGCGACGCTGGCGCTCACCGACGCAGCCGGCGTTTTGCATCGCCAGCGGATCGCGGTCGCCCCGCGCGACTGGCCGATCCAACGGCTCGACAGGGTAGCGCGCTTTCCCCAGCCGAGCGCCGAGTTCACTGCCCGGCGTCCCGCCGAGCTGGCCCGCATCGCCGCCGCGCGCGACCGGATGAGCGAGAGCGCGGGCTGGCGACAAGCCTTTGTCTGGCCGGCGAACGGCCGGATATCGGGACGGTTCGGATCACAGCGCATCTATCGCGGCGAACCCGGTGCCTATCATTCGGGCGTCGACGTCGCGCGCCCCGCCGGCACGCCGGTTGTCGCGCCCGCCGACGGCGTAGTCACGCTCGCCGCCGACTCGCCCTTCACGCTCGAGGGCTGGCTGCTGATCGTCGATCACGGCATGGGACTGAACAGCGCCTTTCTCCACCTGTCACGCATCGACGTGCGCGAAGGCGACCAAGTGCGCCAGGGTCAGCCGATCGGCGCGATCGGGGCGAGCGGTCGCGCATCGGGGCCGCACCTCCATTGGGGGGTCACCTGGCACGGCGCGCGCATCGATCCGGTCGTGCTGCTCGGCCCGCCCGCGCGCGAAGATGCCGGGAACGCGCAAGAAATCTCGCGTATCGACGCGCAGAGAACGGGCACCAGCGGAACCGCGCGCGCCGCGGAGGATTGAAGCTGAACATCGAGCCGAACCGGAACATGGGAGCGCCACGCGATGAAACTGACCCTGATCACTCTGATGACCCTGCCCCTGATTGCGGGTTGCGCGATGGATGGCGAAACGGTTGCGACGGCGGATACGGCCGGGCCGATCGCAGTGGCCGACCTGCGCACGGCGACGGGCGGCGACGCGGGCCGGGTGACCGCCACCGCCGCCGCGACGGGGATCGAGGTCCGCGTCGACGCGCGCGGGCTGACGCCCGGCCAGCACGGGATCCATGTCCACACCGTGGGTCGGTGCGACGCACCCGATTTCACGACCGCCGGGGGCCACTGGAACCCGACCGCGCGTCAGCACGGCAGCATGAACCCCGCCGGCCCGCATTCGGGTGACCTGCCCAACCTCACCGTCGATGCCGCCGGGAATGGCCGCGTCGAATTCACGCTGGCGGGCGGTACGATGGACGGTCTGCTCGATGCCGACGGCGGGGCTTTCGTCGTTCATGCCGGCCCCGACGATCTGAAGACCGATCCGTCGGGCAACAGCGGCGGTCGAGTCGCCTGCGGGGTGTTCGCCGCATCCTGAGCCGCCGCGTTGACAAGCGGGTCGCCGCGCGGAACACTCGCCTCCCCCAGTGGAGGCGAGAACAGGCGATGCCGAAGAAGAACGCGGACGCAAAGAAATCGGGCGAAGGCAAGAAAGGCAGCGCCGCGCAACGTGCGCTCGCTGCGCTCAATCTCCCCAAGGATTTTCCGCTCGGCAAACCGAGCGCGAAGGCGCTCGCCAAGCATCCGGTTCTGGCCGAACTCGCCGCAATCGCACTTGAGGCACTGGCGGGCGAAATCCGTGCGCGTGTGAAGGACAGCTCAACCGCTGCGCCGAAGCGCAAGACCGTCAAGGCGGCGGCCACACCCACTGAAACGCCCGCACTCGCTGCGCCGACGGCGACTGCGGCGAAGCCGGCCGCGCCCGAGCCGGCAGAACCAAAGCCGGCCGCCCCCAAGCCGACGGTCGCAAAGCCGCGCAAACCGGCCGCGGCGCGGCCTGCGGTTCGCAAGCCGCGCACACCCGCCAGCTAGCGGCGGCGGCGTCCTAGCGGCAGCTGACCCGGCCGCGCTCGATCGCGCGCCCGGCAATCGCACCGCCGGCCGCGCCCAGCACGGTGCCCAGCGTCTCCGATCCGCCCGGTGCGATCAGGTTGCCCAGCACGCCGCCGGCGATCCCGCCGACGATCAGCCCGGTCGTGCCATCGGGGCGGCGGCAATAATAACGGCCGTCCTGGCCGCGATAGATGCGTTCATTTTCCGCCAGCCGGCGTTCGCGCGCGCGGCGGTCCTCGCGGTAATAGCGCGCCGCGTCATAACCGCCATAGGACGGGTCGGGCCGGTTATAGTCATAGTTGCGATAGTTCGAATAGCCGTCGTCATACTGGTTCAGCCCGGTACAGCCCGCCAGCAGCACGGCCGCCGAAACACCCATCATCATCGCGCGCATCGCCGATCTCCCGTCCATGTTGTTCTCGGACGAGTGAACCGCTGGGGGGTGCGAAAGGTTGCAGCGGGCGTCAGGCCGGCGGCGGCACCAGGCCGATCAGCTTGAGCACGACCGCCTGCGCCAGCATCACCGCCAGCCAATGCGCCGCGTCGGCGACGACCACGCGCGCGCCCTGTCCCCGCGCGGTGTGGCCGACGGCAAGGACGGGCAGGACGAAGCCGATCCAGATGACGAAGGCGGAGCCGATCGCCATCGTCCATTCGCTGCCCTTGGGCGGGGCGAGGATCAGCGCGCCCGCCAGGATCGACGCCAGCCAGAACTCCATGACGATCGCGACCAGCAGCAACCGGACGCCGGGACGCGCCCGCACGCTGCCAAGGCGCAGAAAGGCGACGCCGATGATCAGCCCGGCCAGCGTTGCCGCGGCGATCGCGCCGAGATTGAGCAGGATATAGATCACGTCGCGGCCTCGCTTTCCATGCTGGCCTCTTCTACCCGCTGGCGCCGCCCTTTCCCAGCCATGTGCGGATCGTTAGCGTGCGCGCCATGTCGACCCGCTTCGATGCCGTCATTGTCGGCGGCGGTCATAACGGCCTGGTCTGTGCCTTTTACCTCGCGCGGGCGGGGCTGAAGACCTGTGTGCTCGAACGGCGTGAGATATTGGGCGGTGCGGCGGTGACCGAGGAATTCCACCCCGGCTTCCGCAATTCGACCGCGAGCTACACGGTCAGCCTGCTCCAGTCCCGCGTCATCGCCGACATGCGGCTGCACGATCACGGCTATCGCGTCGTCGACCGGCCGATCGCCAATTTTCTGCCGCTGCCCGACGGCCGCTATCTGCTGTCGGGCGGACAGGCTGATACCCGAGCCGAGTTCGCCAAATTCTCGGTCCGCGATGCCGATGCATTGCCTGCTTATGCCGCCGCGCTCGATCGGGTGGCGGACGTGTTGCGCGACCTGGCGCTCACGGCCCCGCCCAATGTCGGCGGCGGCGTCGGCGCGATGCTGGCGGCGCTCGGCCAGTCGCGGCGGCTGGCGCGGCTCGATCTTGCCGCCCAGCGCGACCTGCTCGACCTGTTTACCCTGAGCGCGCGCGAATTTCTCGACGGTTGGTTCGATAGCGATCCGGTCAAGGCGCTGTTCGGCTTCGATGCGATCGTCGGCAATCACGCCAGCCCCGACACGCCGGGCACCGCCTATGTCCTGCTTCATCACGTCTTCGGCGAGGTGAACGGGCAAAAGGGTGCATGGGGCCACGCGATCGGCGGCATGGGCGCGATCACCCAGGCGATGGCGGCGGCATGCCGCGCGGCCGGCGTCACGCTGCGCACCGACGCCCCGGTCGCACGGGTGCTGGCCGATGGCGGGCGCGTCGCCGGGGTGCGGCTGGAGAGCGGCGAGGAAATCGCGGCAGTGCGCGTCGTCTCCAATGTCGGGCCGAAGCTGCTCTTCAACCGCCTGATCGACCCGAGCGACCTGCCCGCCGATTTCCGCGCGCGCGCCGCGCGGCTGAAGGGCGGATCGGGAACGCTCAGGATGAACGTCGCGCTCTCCGCCCTGCCCCGCTTCACCGCATTGCCCGAGGCCGGGCCGCATCTCGGCGCGGGGATCATCATGGCCCCCAGCCTCGATTACATGGACCGCGCCTGGCAGGATTCGCGGGTTCACGGCTCGTCGCGCGAGCCGGTGGTCGAGATGCTGATCCCCTCGACCCTCGACGACAGCCTCGCCCCATCGGGCGCGCATGTCGCCAGCCTGTTCTGCCAGCATTTCGCGCCCATGCTGCCCGACGGCCGCAGCTGGGACGACGCGCGCGAGGACGCGGCCGACGCCGCGATCGCCACCGTCGAACGCTTCGCCCCCGGCTTCACTGCCAGCATCGTCGCGCGCCAGATCCACACCCCGCTCGACCTGGAGCGCAAATTCGGGCTTGTCGACGGCGACATCTTCCACGGCCGCATGTCGCTCGACCAGCTCTGGTCGGCGCGGCCGATGCTGGGCCATGCCGACTACCGGATGCCGCTGACCGGCCTCTATCTCTGCGGCTCCGGCGCGCATCCTGGCGGCGGCGTCACCGGCGCGCCTGGGCACAATGCCGCGCGGGTCATCGTGCGTGATTGGAAACGCCGGGGATTTGCACGCCGCTGAGCCGCCGCTAAACCCTGCGGCGATGACCGACGACACCCCCCTGCGGCTCTATAACAGCCTGACGCGCCGGCTCGAGACCTTCGAGCCCGTCCACCCCGGCGAGGCGCGCGTCTATAGCTGCGGCCCGACGGTCTATAATTACCAGCACATCGGCAATATGCGGGCTTATGTGTTCGCCGACACGCTTGGGCGCGTGCTGGAGTGGAAAGGCTATAAGCTCAGGCACGTGGTCAACATCACCGATGTCGGCCACCTCACGTCGGATGCGGACACTGGCGAAGACAAGATGGAACGCATGGCCGCGCGCGAGGGCAAGTCGGCATTGGACATCGCCCGCTTCTACCAGGAGGATTTCGAGCGCGACCTCGCGCGCCTGAACGTGCGACCGAAGCAGCATCCGCGCGCGACCGAATATGTCGACGCGATGATCGAATGGGGCGAGCGCATCGCCGACAAGCACTGCTACGAGTTGCCGTCCGGCCTTTACTTCGACGTGTCGACAGTCGCCGATTACGGCCGACTTGCCCGTTCGCAGACCGACGAAGGCGAAAGCCGCATTGGCGATGTCGAAGGCAAACGTAACGCTGCCGACTTCGCGATCTGGCGGAAAACGCCGACTGGCGAGACGCGCCAGATGGAGTGGGACTCTCCGTGGGGCAAAGGCGCGCCAGGCTGGCATCTCGAATGCTCGGTGATGGGCGAAGCCCTGCTCGGCTTCCCGTTCGACATCCACACCGGCGGCATCGACCACCGCGAGATTCACCATCCGAACGAGATCGCGCAGAACCAGGCCTATTGCTGCACCAACGGCCTCGACGATCCGCGCAATTCCGGCGCGAAGATCTGGATGCACAACAACTTCCTGGTCGAACGCTCGGGCAAGATGTCGAAGTCGTCGGGCGAGTTCCTGCGGCTGCAGCTGCTGATCGACCGGGGCTACCACCCGCTCGCCTACCGCCTGATGTGCCTGCAGGCGCATTACAGGAGCGAGCTTGAGTTTTCGTGGGAGGGCTTGGGCGCGGCGCTGACGCGGTTGAAGCGGCTTGTGCTTACGGTCGAGAAGGTGCGCCACAAAGCCGATGGTCGCGTAAGCAACGAAGCCGGCGCGACGCAGCCGATCCTTGACGCCTTTGCGCATGAGATTTCGCAAGATTTGAACACCGCGAACGTGCTGCCAATCGTCGATGTCCTGTTGGGACGTAGCGACTTAGACCCGGCGGACCGCATTTACGCTCTCAACAAGATTGAAGGCGTGTTGGGCTTGGGCCTCCTCCACCTCACCCGCGCCGACCTGCGCATCCGCCCCAAGGCCGCCACCATCACCGAAGCCGAAATCGAAGCCGCGCTCGCCCGCCGCAAGGAGGCGCGGGCGGCCAAGGATTTCGCCACGTCCGACGCGATCCGCGATGAGCTTGCGGCGGCGGGGGTGGAAGTGATGGACGGCGACCCGCTCGGCTGGGACTGGAAGCTGGGCGAATAGGCTCCAGCCTAGCCATCGTCACCCCGGCGCAGGCCGGGGTCCACCGGGCAGCGAGTGCTGTGCCGACGACCTGAGGGCGGCGCGGGCGGCAAAGTGGACCCCGGCCTTTGCCGGGGTGACGGTTCAGTTGTTGCAGCGTCACTAAAAGGCAGCCGTTGCCCGAGCGGAGGCCGGGGCCTTTGGCAGAAATAGCGCTACTTCTGCATGAGGCCCCGGCCTCCGCCGGGGCGACGCGTGGATCATCAGCGG
>NZ_LSKG01000167.1:0-7483 GCF_001557005.1 Sphingomonas sp. CCH15-F11
GCCCCCGGCGATGGCCGATCTCGTCGCGCATCCCGCCTATCTGTGGCAGGGCGAGGTGGTCGCCGCGCTACGCGACTTCGCGCCGCTTCCGATTGAACGGCTGGTCGGCATCGATCCGCAAAAGGCCGCGATGCTGGCCAATTTCGATCGGCTGGCGGCGGGGCATGCCGCGCATGACGTGCTGCTGTGGGGCGCGCGCGGCACCGGCAAGTCGGCACTGGTGGCCAGCGCGGTCGCGGCGGTTCAGGCGGCGGGCGCGACGCTGGCGCTGGTCGAGGTGCCCGCCGAACGGATCGACGGGCTGGCGCGGCTGTTCGACACGCTGGCGGGCGTCGACCGGCGCTTCGCGGTCTTCATCGACGATCTCGGCTTCGACCGGTCGGGCGACGCGCGCGCGCTGCGTTCGCTGCTCGAGGGCGGAGCCCAGGCGCGGCCGGCCAACGTCCGGCTGGTCGTCACCGCCAATCGCCGCCATCTCGTCCCCCGCGACCTTTCCGAACAGGACAGCGCGATCAACCCGCGCGACACGATCGACGACGCGCTGGCGCTCGCCGACCGCTTCGGGCTCAGCCTGGGCTTCCACGCGATCGACCAGGACGGCTATCTGGCGATCGTCGCACGCGGCGCTGAGCAGCACGGCCTGCCCTTCGACGCCGCCGATGCCCTGCAATGGGCGACGCGGCGCGGCAGCCGCTCGGGCCGGGTCGCCGGGCAATATCTGGTCGAGCTGGCAGGGCGTATGGGCGTGCAGATTTAGGGCTGCATCCCGCTCCGACTCGATCGACCCGTTTGCTTCGAGCGAAGTCGAGAAGCGTGTTCGGGTGCTCCAGACGTTTCTCGACTTCGCTCGAAACGAACGGGTCGAAGGGTCATTGAACTTGTCCGATCAGCCCAGCGCCTCGACCTGCTCGGCCAGTTCGAGCCAGCGCAGCTCGGCCGCGTCCTTCTCGGCCCGTGCGGCGGCGATCGCCTCGCTCAGCGCCTGAAAGCGCTTGGGATCGCGTGCATAGAGCGCCGGGTCGGCGAGTGCAGCTTCATCGGCAGCGATACGCTGGTCGAGCTTTTCAATCTGCTGGGGCAGCAGTTCATAGTCGCGCTGGTCCTTGTAGCTGAGCTTGGCGCGTTTGGGCGCGGCGGGGGCAGGCGCGGGGCGCTCGGAAGGCGCGGCGGACTTGCGCGTCGCCGTCGGGCGTTGGCGCCGCTTCGCCTGCCAGTCGGCATAGCCCCCAACCACCACATCGACCTCGCCGCTGCCGTCGAGCCCCGCAGTCAGCGTCACCGTGCGGTCGAGAAAGTCGCGGTCGTGGCTGACGATCAGCACGGTGCCGTCGTAATCCGCGATCACTTCCTGCAACAGGTCGAGCGTTTCCAGGTCGAGGTCGTTGGTCGGTTCGTCAAGCACCAGCAGGTTGCTGGGCCGCGCGAATTCGCGCGCCATCAGCAACCGCGACCGCTCGCCGCCCGACAGCGTGCCGACCTTCGCATCGATCAGCTCGGGCGCGAACAGGAACTCCTTGAGATAGCCGTGGACATGCTTGCGCGTGCCGAGCACGTCGATCCACTCGCCGCCGTCCGCCAGCACGTCGCGCACCGTCCTGTCGGGGGTCATGCGGCTGCGCTGCTGGTCGATGATGATCGGCTCCAGCGTCCTCGCCAGCTTCACCTCGCCCTGGTCGGGCTCGATCTCGCCGGTCAGCAGCTTGAGCAAGGTCGACTTGCCCGCGCCGTTGCGCCCGACGATGCCGATGCGGTCGCCGCGCGTGATGCGCAGGTTGAGGTCGCGGATGATGGTGCGGTCGCCATAGGTCTTGCTGGCGCCCTTGGCGTCGATCACCACGCGCGTCTTGCTGTCGTTGGCGGCGGTCGCCAGCGCGGCCGTGCCCTGCGGGCCGGTCATCGCCGCGCGTTCGGCGCGCATTTCCATCAGCTGGGTCAGCCGGCCCTGGTTGCGCCGCCGCCGCCCGGTGACGCCGCGGTGCAGCCAGTGTTCCTCGATCTTCAGACGTGCGTCGAGCCGCTCGGCGGCGCGCCGTTCCTCCGCCTCGACCTGGTCGGTCCACGCCTCGAACCCGCCAAAGCCGATTTCGGCGCGGCGCATCGTGCCGCGATCCAGCCACAGCGTCTGACGGGTCAGCCGGGTCAGGAAGGCGCGGTCGTGGCTGATGACGATGAAGGCACCGCGAAAGCGGGTCAGCCATTCCTCCAGCCACTCGATCGCCGCGATGTCGAGATGGTTGGTCGGTTCGTCGAGCAGTAGCACATCGGGGTCCTGCGCCAGCGCCCGCGCGATCGCGGCGCGGCGGCGCTCGCCCCCGCTGGCGGTGGCGCATGCGCGCGACAGGTCGATGTCGAGCTGGTCGGCGATCGCCTCGGCTTCATGGCGCTGCGGCGCGTCGTCGCCCGACAGCACGAAATCCATCAGCGTCGCGAACCCGTCGAGGCGCGGCTCCTGTTCCAGGATGATGACGCGCGTGCCCGGCACGATGGTGCGGCGCCCCTCGTCCGCGTCGATCCGTCCGGCGATCAGCTTGAGCAGCGTGGTCTTGCCCGCCCCGTTGCGTCCGATCAGCGCCAGCCGGTCGCGCGCGCCGACATGCACGTCGAGGTGGCGGAACAGCCACCCGCTGCCCTGGACGAGGCCAAGGTCTTCGTAGCTCAGGATCGGTGCTGCCATGGCGCGGGCGGTTACGTTGCGCCGCGCCCGGGCGCAAGCCGATGATGGCGCATCCTATTCACAGGCTGTTCAACGCGCGGGACCTATGGCAACCGCGTGATGATGTTCCGACGTTCCCTGATCGCGCTGTCGCTGCTGGGCCTTGTGCCCGGCGCAGTCGGCGTGGCCGACGCCCAGGCCTGGCGCAAGCGCGACGACCAGCAGGCCGCGCACGAAGGGCGCCGCAGCGGCAACCTGCTGCCGCTGCGCGAGATCGAGCGCCGGGTCGTGCCGACGATGCGCGGCGCGCAATATCTGGGCTTCGACTTCGATTCGGCCAGCGCCATTTACACGCTGAAGTTCCTGCGCGATGGACATGTGATCTGGATCGACGTCGACGGCCGCTCCGGCCGGATCGTCGGCCGTTCCGGGGAATAGCCGGCGGGCCAACCGCCGCCAGTCAGAAAGAAGGACCGTTCCATGCGCGTGCTGATCGTCGAGGACGAACCCAATCTGGGCAACCAGCTCCGCCAGACGCTTGAAGGCGCGGGCTATGCCGTCGACCTGGCGACCGATGGCGAGGAAGGGCATTTTCTCGGCTCGACCGAAACCTATGACGCGGTGATCCTCGACCTGGGCCTGCCCGAAATCGACGGGCTGACCGTGCTCGACCGCTGGCGGCGCGAGGGGCGGGTGATGCCCGTGCTGGTGCTGACCGCGCGCGACAGCTGGTCGGACAAGGTCGCCGGGCTGGACGCGGGCGCGGACGATTACGTCGCCAAGCCCTTCCAGACCGAGGAGCTGATCGCCCGGCTGCGCGCGCTCATCCGCCGCGCCTCGGGCAATGCGTCGGCGGAGCTGATCGCCGGCGATATCCGGCTCGACACCCGCTCGGGCAAGGTGACCAAGGCGGGCGAGCCGGTGAAGCTGACCGCGCAGGAATACAAGCTGCTCAGCTACCTGCTGCATCACAAGGGCAAGGTGGTCAGCCGCACCGAGCTGATCGAGCATATCTATGACCAGGATTTCGATCGCGATTCGAATACGATCGAGGTTTTCGTGACGCGCATCCGCAAGAAACTGGGCGCGGACGTCATCACCACGATCCGCGGTCTCGGCTACAGCCTGGAAGAACCCGCTGGCGCGGACGCCGGGTAACGGAGGCCGCATGGCTGCGCTCACCCCGAACGTCCGGCGCGGAAACCGCGTCTGAGGTCCTGATGACCCAACCCCCATCGTCACCCCGGCCGTGCGCCGGGGTCTCGCTGCCCGATCCGGCGCAAGAACAAGCGGGACCCCGGTGCCGGGCCGGGGCAACGGTTGTGTTCGGTCGAGCGCCTGAAAGGGCGGAGGAACCCGGTCTGGTCAGACCCGACGACAGCCTATGACCGCAACCCCGCTCGAGCCGCCCCCGCGCAGCTATGTGCGCATCACCGGATCGCTGTCGCGCCGGATGATCGCGATCGCGAGCGCGTGGATCCTGCTGCTGCTCGCGGGCGGCGGCTTCGCGCTCGACCGCGTGCTGACCCAGGCGATCACGCGCAATTTCGACGAACAGCTCGAATATGTGCTGAACGCGATGATCGCGTCGGCGGAAATCGACACCGCGGGCGAAGTCGTGCTGAACCGCGAACCCGCCGACCAGCGGTTCCTTGAGCCTGATTCAGGGGCCTATTGGCAGATCAGCGCGCCCGGCGTCGACGTCTTCCCCTCGCGCTCGCTGTGGGACCGCACGCTGCCGACCGGCGAGCCGCATCGCGACATGGCGGTGCACGTCTACGACAGCGCCGCCTTTCGCGACAATGAGCTGCGCATCGTCGAGCGCGACGTGCGGTTGCCGCGATCGCCCCGGCTGTGGCGGTTCCAGGTCGCGCAGAGCCGCGAGGTGCTCGATTCCCAGATCGGCGCGCTGCGCGAAACCCTGGTCCAGAGCTTCCTGCTGCTCGGCCTGGGACTGATCGGCATGGCCGCGCTGCAGACCTGGTACGGGCTGCTGCCGCTCGGCAAGGTGCGGCGCGAACTTGCCCGGCTGCGCACCGGCCAGGCCGGCCGGGTCGAGGGCGCGATGCCGGCCGAGGTCGCACCGATGGTCGAGGAACTGAACGCGCTCATCGAGCATAACGACCGCCAGGCGGAGGAGGCCCGCCGCCATGCCGGCAATCTCGCCCACGCGCTCAAGACCCCGCTCACCGTCATCATGAATGCCGCCGCCGCCGGGTCGAACGATCTCGACGCAACCGTGATCCGCGAAGCGCGCACGATGCGCCGCCAGGTCGACCATCACCTGGCGCGCGCCCGCGCGGTCGGCCGGCGCGGTTCGGCGCACAGCCGCGCGGCGGTCTGGGCTTCGGTCGAAGCGGTCGAGCGCGCGGTCGCCCGGCTCTATCCCAATGTCCGCATCGACGTGGACGGCGACAAGACGCTGATCGCGCGGATCGAGCGTCAGGACCTCGACGAGATGCTCGGCAACCTGGTCGAAAACGCCGCCAAATATGGCGGCGGCAGCGTGTTCGTGACCGCGCGCGCTGCGATGGGCTTTGCCGAACTGCTGGTCGAGGATGACGGCGGCGGGATCCCGGAGGGCGACCGCCAGCGCATCTTCGACCGCGGCGTGCGCCTCGATTCGGGCAAGCCCGGCACCGGCCTCGGCCTCGCCATCGTCCGCGATGTCGCCGAAATCTACGAGGGCACGGTGACGCTGGAGGAAAGCGAGGATCTGGGCGGGCTGCTGGTGCGGCTCAGGCTGCCGCTGGCGGGGTGAGGTCCGGGAGCCACGTTTCTCGACTTCGCTCGAAACGAGCGGAACGGCGAAGCGGGCATCCCGGGCCTCGCCGTTCGTTTCGAGCGAAGTCGAGAAACGTATCCGCTCAGAACCCCAGTGCCAGCCGTGCGGCCACCCCCAGATCGTCGGGCAGCGCGGCGAAATTGCCCGGATCGCGGCGCCAGAACAGGTTGAGGTCGGCGTTGGCGGGGCCGAACGGTCGGCTGTAGCGCCACTCGGCGTCGATCTCGCGGCCGGTGGGGGCGAGGTTGAGACGCTGGAGGCGATAGCCGCCCGCGCGGCCCGCCGCATAATCCCATTCCCCCGCCAGGCTGAGGTCGAGCCCGCCGTGCGTCACCCGCAGCGGCTGGGCGATGCGCAGCCCGAACGAATCGCGCGCGTCGAACAGCCCTGCCTTGCCGATGTCGAACGCATAGCCGGCGGTGCGCAGGCTGCCGCCGCCGTTGATCGCGCCGCCCGCGCCGATCCGGGTCCAGCCCTGGCGCATCGTGCCGCCCAGCGACCAGCCGTCGCCGGCTTCGTAGCGCAGCGTCAGGTCGGCGAAGTGGCTGACCGCGCCCGGCGCGCCCAGCGCGTCGGCAAAGCGCGCGCCGAGAACGGTCGCGCGCTCGTCGAGCCGGGTATAGCTCAGCTGCGCATCCAGCGCGCCGAAGCGGCGGTCGACGCCCAGCACCAGCCGGTTGAACGGCAGTCGCCGCCACCCCGTGCGCCCGTCGCGCGTCTCGGTATCGGCAAATTCGCGGGTCAGGACATCGCCCGTGTCCACCGCGCCGGTGATGCCCCACGCGCCGAAGCGATGTCGTACCGCGCCCGCCGCCAGTACGTCGAGGTCGAAGCCGCTGCCGCCGGCCGGGTCGCGTGCGACCAGGAACGCCGGCTCACGGCGTCCGGCCAGCCGGGCGGCGAGCGTGTCGCTGCCTTCGGACGCGGCAATCGCGAAGCTGGCGCGCGATCCCAGCGCACCGGTGACGCTGGCGGCCAGCGCACGGGCGCGGAACGCGTCGCGCTGGTGGAGGAACAGCTGCTCGACCTGTGTCGTCGTGCGCCCCGGCGCGATCGTCATCGCGATCGCCGCGCTGCCGATCCCGGCGCTCAGGTTGCGCCGGTCTAACCGCAGCGCCTGGGTCAGCTGCCGCGCCGGTCCGGCGCGCGCGATGGTCTGGGCCAGATCAATCGCGAAGGCGCGGTTGAAACCGTCCAGGATGACCGCACCGACCCCGGCGGGGGTCGCCGCGTCGCCCATTGCCGGAGACAGCACGCCGTTGCGCGCGGTCGAGATCGCCGTCTGGCTGCCCGCGAGCGACGTCGTCCCGACCGGCTGGAAGGCGCGACGCAGGTCGAGAATGCCGCGGCCATAGGTCGCATCGACGCCGCTTGCGCCGGCATCGCGCGCCGATCGATAGAGCAGGTCGACGATCTGTGCGCCGCTCAGCGTCGGAAACGCCTGGGCGAGCAGCGCAACCGCGCCGGCGATCTGCGGCGCGGAAAAGGACGTGCCCGACCACAGGCAGACCGACGTGTTTTCGCACGGCGCGCGCACCTGTTCGCCGACGGCGGCCAGGTAGAAATTGGCGCTGCTGCCCGCCCGGTTGCTGAAGCGCGAGATCACGTCGGTGGTGCCGACCGATCCCGCGATGATCACCAGTCCCCGGCCGACCGCAGGATCGTTGGCGGGCGACGTGAACGGGTCGGGATTGGCGCCTTCGGGCTGGTCGCCGTCATTGCCCGCGCTGATCACGATGACGATGCCGGCGGCGGTCGCACGGTTGATCGCCTGCACCGTCGCGTTGCTGGGGGGCGACCCGCCGAGCGAGATGTTGATGACCCGCGCGCCCGCGTTGCGCGCCACGTCGATCGCGGATCCAATCGCGGTGCCGCTGTGGCTGCAGCCGCTTTCGTCGACATCGGGGTCGCTGGTCGCGCAGCTGCCCGGCGTATCGGTGCGGAGGGCAATGATCGTCGCGTCGAACGCGATGCCGTGGGTGCCGACGTCGTTGCGGCGGCCGGCCGCATCAGTACCGCATCGACCAGCACCGCCGGCAACGGAT
>NZ_LSKG01000168.1:0-538 GCF_001557005.1 Sphingomonas sp. CCH15-F11
GCGCTACCTCCTCAACGGTGATGGTGGGGTCTGCGAGCATCGCCTTGGCGCGCTTGATCTCGGCCGGCCCCATCGCCGGCTTGCGCCCGCCGCGCCGCCCTAGCGCCTTGGCCTGAGCAAGCCCGGCATGGGTGCGCTCCAGCATCAACTCACGCTCAAACTCGGCGACGGCCGCGAAGACGTGGAACACAAGCCGCCCGCCGGGGCTGGTGGTGTCGATCGCCTGGGTGAGTACACGAAGGCCGATCTCGCGCTTAGCAAGATCTTCGGCCGTCTCCACGAGCTGCCGGACGGAGCGCGCGAGCCGATCGAGCTTCCAAACCACCAGCGTGTCGCCGGCACGAAGGTAATCAAGCGCGGCTTTCAGCTCAGGCCGATCGCGCTGCGCACCGGACGCCTTCTCCATAAACACTCGCTCGCATCCGGCTTGCCTGAGTGCGTCGAGTTGAAGGGCAGGAGATTGGTCCCTAGTAGACACGCGCGCTGTAAACGCTCGCGCTAAATGGCGGCGTTCTGATCGCGCTATTTGTCAGTTGCC
>NZ_LSKG01000169.1:0-18930 GCF_001557005.1 Sphingomonas sp. CCH15-F11
GGTGGAAGCGATGTGCATCGCGCTCGCCGCTTACAGTTGCAGGGACAGCCTCGGACTCGGATCAGCAAAAGCCGCTCCTCACCGTGTTCCCGAATTAAACCCTCTCGGGCACCGGCGCGATCTGTTGACAACGGATTTTAACCGAAGTCAGCGGCAGTATAATTGACATACAGGATAAAACCAAGCTGTGTCTTGAAGTGATAGCGTTTTCCTTTGGCCCCATCACCGAAAATCCGAGATTTCATGGGCAAATGGTTCGCCATAAATCGAATTGACGCGATTGATAATCCCGCAAGCTTTGTAGTGGGAAAGATGCAAGTAATCGGTCTGCGTAGTTTCGCTGCACTGCTTGAAACGGGTTCCTCAATGGACCGATCCGTTTTCTATGATGGTGTGGCCTATGAACTTCGACGGCGGAAGTCGGAACTGCATATCGATGCTGAAATTCGACCGGCAAGTTTGCGGTATGTTTCCGAATGGCTCGTTCAACAGCTTACAGCGTTTGTCGGTGCCTCGCGCCCGATCTTCATCGCCGACACTCAGCCTGATGTTCATTTAACGGATATGGCTCTGAGCTTCTGCCCAATCGTGGAAAGGCCTTGGCGGCGGATCACGCAAGAGCTGCCTTTCTGGTATGTTATGTGATCCAACTGCCGCCATTGCAGCGTATCGGCCTGGACCATCGTTGTCCGCGGCGATGTAAAGGGTGCCAACTTGGTCCGGAACGTTGATTAGCGCGAGACGCTTATTCCCGAGTGCTGCCCAGCAAGGGACTCCTTTGATCTGAGTATAGCTCGCCGCATCCTCCATGCCCTCAGCAATGGCGAGCACGTCGCCCTCGAACTGCGGTGCCCACGCGCCCCGTTCAGGCTTTCCGAGCATGAATTTGCCATCATGCCATGTTCCGTCGTTGGTCAGCCTGATCCGCTGGATGGCCGTCATCCGGTGCCCGGTTCTGACACCGACCAGTATCGCGGGCCGGAAGGTGGTCTTAGGCTTGCGGCCGAATGGGCACCGCGGATGGAAGCGTAAGTCGGGGAGGTCGATTGGCAGCCGCCGCGACCGAAGGTAGACTTCACCGAGCGTTCCGCGGATCTCCGTGGCCTGATCCCATATCCTTCTGACGTTTGGCGCAGTTCGTTCTGGCTGATAGCTTGGGGCAGAGGAATTCAGGATCGGTTTGGTCCGACCGATTTCGCGCAGGACATCCTCGCTGCGGCATCCCGCAAAACAGTGGACCAGAATACCCCGCTCGCCCTGCCGGACTGAAAGTGACGGCGTTCGGTCTGCATGCGCAGGGCAGATGCACATCGCGTAGGAACCGTGCCAACGGCCCTTCAGCGCAGCAACGATGTCGATGGTCTCCTGGGTGGGTTTGAGCGCAACTAGCATAAACTCGCTCCTCTCAGCTCAGCCTCACCATCTTTCCCCTCTGGATCGACCCGACCTTCTCCGGCACGGCTCGCGATGGCCAACGCCGCTTTCGTCTGTGCGATGCCAGATTCTGGGCGATTGCCATGCGCCGCCTGTTCATTTAGAAAAGTGGGGCGATATCCGAACCACGCCGAAAGGTGTGGTCATGAAAAATCTTCTATTTTTGCTGGTCGCTTTGACGCCGACGCCATCATCGGCGCGCGAAGCCATGCTCGACGTGTTTGTGCCAGAGGCAAAACCGGATTTTGCTGTGCTCCGCCCACAGTTGCGCGGGGCGGTCGATCTCGAGCAATCAGTGGAAGTGCCTCCGGCTCCAGTGGATGCGTTTTCACCAGAGTTGCACGGCGACTTTGAGTTGGTCCCTCACAGCTTCACGATCAATCCCTATGCCGCGCGTCCCGCTGTTCCTTCGTGGATGCGGGCAGGTGCATCATTCATGAGCCCTGCTTCTTCACCATTCCGCCCTTCGCAGGATGACCCACTCTGCCAGTCCCGCAGCTTCTTCCCGCGATATGGTATCAGCGGCGATGCTCAGGCTCGCCGGACCGCCTATTTCAACCTGATCGTCGACGTCGCTTGCGATGCCGGCGTGCCCGTTGTTCTATTTGACGCCTTGCTGGCGCAGGAAAGCAGATATCGTCCCTTCGCCCGAAGCAGTGCCGGTGCGATGGGCATGGCTCAGCTTATGCCCGGTACGGCCCAATATCTGCGTGTCACCGACCCTTGGGATGTGCGGCAAAACCTTGTCGGCGGCGCGCGGTATCTGCGCGAGCAGTTGGATCGCTTCGGGACATGGGAGCTTGCACTGGCTGCCTATAATGCAGGCCCGGGACGCGTGGACCAATTTGGCGGTATCCCGCCGTTTCGTGAGACCCGCAACTATGTGCGTACGATCATGGGCTCAATTGGCATTCCGAATTCGACCGGCGGCGTGTCGCTGACTTCGGCAGCACTTCCCGCGCCCAATCCGTTTCGCAGGGTAATGCTTGCCTCATTCGATGGACGATCAGACGTCCCAGAACACTGAGAAACCGACGTGCCAAGCATAGTACACGCTGATTGCCAGGATGACTGGCGCGCCCTTGAGGTAGTTGAGCTGCCAGCGCAGCCAGAGCTTCGGGATGACCAGAGCTTTCTGGAGCCCCGTTTGGTGCGTGGGTCGCCACCTGCCACTCCGCCAGTCGTCAGCCGTGACGACAACTGAGAGCACTGCGCAGATCAGCGCCATCATTCCCACGCCGATGTAGAGCGATGTCCAAGCGATAAGGGCTTCCTGCTTCATGAGTCGGACCTAGTGCATCGATGATCGAACAGAGATACGCATATTCGAAGCCCTTGTATCCCCCTGGCCGAATACTGCCTTTCTGCGGCCGAGCAGCGTGTGGCCGAGATTGAGCTCACCGCTGCGGGCGCGCCGCACCAGTGCTTGCATGTATGCATCGGGGGTCTTGCGGATTTGTCCGTTGGCCAGGTGATGCCCGGTGATTAGCGCGCAGAGGAGTGCGATCTCTGTCCCTAGCATGGCGCTTGCCCGAGCGGCTGTAGCCTGACCTATCTGGCAGACGCGAGCGACCGCGTGAAGCTCGGTCAGGCCGGGCCGTCTCGCGATTTCGACCATACCGTCGATGAAAGGGAAGAGGGCAGAGGCTTCGGCCCAAACGAACCCCGATCGCTGGATGCCGTAGACATCATTCGTGTCGGCAGAGACCAGCGCGTTCTGACAAGCATCGGCTGTTTCTTGCTTCACCCTGTCGGCATCAGGCGTGGTTCGAACGTCATCAGGTTCCCGTCGGCAAGCGCCCTCCGCCAAGCCGGATACAGATTCAAGAGCTTCTTCAGGACTGTATTGATGGTGGCCATCCCGGCGCACCCTAGTGTCCCCGGAAGGTGTCAGCGACGCAATCTCGCCGAGCGATATGCGCTCTGACAACCGATCAAGCAGCCGCGTTGCGACCTCGGCGAGGCGGCCGAGCACGCCGATCGCGTCCATGGATCCTTTCCGCCTCTGGTATATGCGCCGCGCCGCAGCGATCGCATCGAGCTTCTTTCTGGCCTTGTCAGCCCAGGGGTGGCCCTGCTCGAACGGCCGCAGCAGCCGGTAGGCGCTGCTTGTTGCCTTTCGAATCTCCTTGGGCAGGATCAGGTTCTGCTCGGCCAGGGCCTTTTCGGTGGCGGCGAGCTGTGTGAGGTAATCTTCGAGGAGGAGCAGCGGGGCTAGCGACCATCCTGAGGCGTCAGAGCGATCCAGGCTGTCTCGTGATCCAAGAAATCGTTTGCCGTTGCCCGCGAGGCAATAGGGGATGATCAGGCCGTATTCGGCAAGGCGCCTGATGTTCTTGCGCGCGGCGGTCCATCCTATCCGGCATTTGAGATGGTCGTTCGAGGCGGCGATGAGGGGGCCGCAGCGGCTGTCCCAGTCGATATTCATGGCGGCGATGCTCGCGGCGGCATCGTAAAGATCGCGCCAGACGATCCTCGGAACATCGATAGTCACGGGCGGCATTCTCACGAAGGTCTCGATGATATCGAGCAGTTTGCGCCGCCGCTGTCTGCCTGCACTTTCGGTCCCGGTATGTCCGAACCCTCGCATCATCTTGCTGACGCGCGCAGCATGTCTTGCCCGATCTGCCGGGTCTTCCATGAAGGCGATCTTGGTCAGCTGTTCGGTCTCGAGCATCCCCAGTTTTGGCAGACAGGCGCCGATCGCTGCTGGCCCTCCCCGGCGGCGGCTATCCACCTCCCAGGCTGCCTGATTCTGGACAATAGTCATCCCTTCGCTTCCTCAGTCCTGAGGTGCGGCACAGACAAAAAACATTGCCCGCAAACGTTGCGAAAAATGCTTGCAAGTTGTGAGGGAGCAGGTAGCTTGCCGGTGTCTCTCGCCACGCTTTGGCGCGGCAAATTACAGCTTCCTTCGAAAGGCCCGGGCGCTGCCCGGGTTTTTCATGTCTGCGTCGCTGACCTCCCTTTCATATGCACCAGCTGGTGCGGCGATTCTTGGCAGCGTTCGGGCGCGTTTCATCGCGCGCAGAAGCGCTTGTTTGCCATTCGGTCTGTTGCTAGAAAGCGAGGTGAACTTGGCGCTCTGGCAACAGGATGCGTTAAAGGGGGTCCCGTTGGCGCGGGGCCCCCTTTCAATTTCAGAGCATCATCGGTTGTCCTTCAGATGTTTCAGGTGGCCTGACGCTCAGCGTTTTCGCCACGATTGCCGTGATGATCGCCTCTCGGGACGACAGATTATCCCTTTTGAGGGCATAGCGTGGATGGTACGCTAAACAACGCTAAGGGCGAACAATCAGCGAACGCTTATGCGACGCGGCTATCCGGCGGGAGATTGAGGGCCTTGCGGCCAGCGGAAGCGGCTGCGCGATCCCAGAGGAAATCGCCGGAGAAGGCAATATGCTCCCAACCCACGGGGGACGTATGGGCGAGCAGATAATCAGGCACCGCGACCGAGGTTGATCGTAGATGCTGGGCGGCAGCATCCATGTAGATCGTGTTCCAGTAGACGATCGCGGCGATGACTAGATTGAGGCCGGATGCCCGATATTGTTGCGCCTCATGGCTGCGGTCGATGATCCGGCCTTGGCGGAAGGTGTAGATTGCCTGCGTCAGGGCATGGCGTTGTTCGCTGTTGTTGAGACCAGCATGGCATCGCTGGCGCAGATCGGGATTTTCCAGCCAGTCCAGCATGAACAGGGTTCGCTCGATCTTGCCGATTTCCTGTAGCGCGACGTCGAGTTGGTTCTGCCGTTCGTACGCGGCGAGCTTTCGCAGCATGACCGATGGCGCGACATGGCCGGCCTTGATCGAGCCGACGAGGCGCAGCACGTCATCCCATTGTTCAGCGATGATGTCGGTGCGGATACGCTTGCCCATTAGCGGGGCGATGGCCGGATAGGCCTTAACCGGCGCGATCGGCGCGAGGCGCCGGTCTGGAAAGTCGCGCAGGCGCGGGCAGAAGCGAAATCCCAGCATCGCGCACAGGGCGAAGACATGATCGGTCGCCCCGCCAGTGTCGGTGTAATGCTCGACGATTTTCAGATCGGTGCCGTGGCTGGTGAGGCCGTCGAGAACATAGGGTGCCTCATGCGTCGCGGCAGAGATCACGTTGACGTGGTAAGGCGCACGCTGGTCGGAAACATGAGTGTAGAAGCTGAAGCCATGATCGACGCCATAGCGGGCGTTGATATCGCCGCCCGATGCACCGCGCTTCGCGCCCCTGAAGAACTGGCCATCGGAACTGGACGTTGTGCCGTCGCCCCATACGCGCGAGAATGGCAGGCGGTGATGCGCGTTGATGAGCACGGCCAGCGCCGCGCAGTAGCTGTCGTCGCGGATATAGGCGTCATGGGTCCACAGGAGCTGGTCGCGCGTCACGCCCTGGCTCGCGGCAGCCATGCGCGACAGGCCGAGATTGGTGGCATCCGCAAGGATGGTGGCGAGCAGCGCGTTTTCGTTGGGGCACGCTTCGCCGGTGCGCAGGTTCGTGAATGCAGCAAGAAAGCCGGTTTCCTGCGCCACTTCATGCAGCAGCTCGGTGATGCGGATGCGGGGCATCATCGCATCGAGCCGGTCAGCCAGCGCTTCGGCATCGGGCATCGCGATCGTGCGAACCGGGGATATCTGGAGGCGGCCGTCGCGGAACCGCACACCCTCCAGAGCGTCGCGCTTCAGGCGCTGGGCAAATTTCTTCAGTCGCCAGTCCAGTTCGCGGCCCCGTTGTTCGAGCCATTCGCTGGCTGTGGGTGGCAGACCAAGAGCCGACACGATTGGCTTCGCCTTCGGTTCGCTGAGCAGGTAGCTGTCGAACTGGCGGTATCCCGCCGATCGCTCCACCCAGACATCCCCCGAACGCAACTTGTTGCGCAGATGCGCGATCGTTGCGATTTCCCAGAGCCGCCGGTTGATCTTGCCGTTATCGCCAACGACGATTTTTCGCCATTCTTTACGGAAGGGCATCGGAGCGTCGGTAGGAAGATCGCGTTTGCCCGACCTGTTGAGGTCGCGCAGCATTTCGATGGCAGCGATCGTTTTCGCACTGCCCTTTCCGGCCCTGAACTGGAGCGTCTCAAGCAGGTCGGGGGCGAACTTGCGTAACGTCGCATAGCGGTCGGCCGCGACCGTCAGCGGATCGAGGTTGGCGGTTTCCGCGATGCTCGCCACTTCCGGCCTCGCCTTCATCAGGGTGTTCCACCCGACCGATGCGTCCAGGACCTCAATTGGATCTTCGCCAGTATCGACCGCATCGGTCAGCGCATCGATCGTTCTGCGAAAGATCAGCATCAGCCGCGCCACGTTCTTCGATGTGGCGGCATAGCTACGCGCCTGGGCATTCTTCGCGCGGGTGAAGATGCTGCCGATCAGCTTGTCCGCCATCTCCAGAGCGCTGTCGGTCAGCTGCTCTTCAAGATCGAGCAGGAAGGCAACCAGCGTGGCGCGCCGCCGGGAGGGAACGTATCGCTCGATCATATAGGCAGGCGATGCACGGCCTTCCCGGACATATTGCCGGAAGCGGTCCGCGTGGATGCGGCCAGCCACGTCCGGGGAGATGCCGATCTTCCGCACTTGCCGCAGGCGGTCGAGAATCTGGCGGATATGATCGGGCCTTGCCGCGATGGGAATGGTCTTGAGCGAAGCGAGCTGGCTCATGCCCCCGGCGTCGTCAAAGAGCTGGTCGAGGGCGTGGACCTGTTCAGCGCTGAGATCGTCGATCAGGGCATAGGCGGCTTGCTTGCGGGCACGCGCGCGCCCCGCGCTGCTGGCACGCTCGATGGTGGAGATGGACGGCAGCAGAATCCGGGCCTCACGAAGGGCGGTGACAACACCGGTCGCTATCGTCATCCCCTTGTCGGTCGCCCATGCCGTTTTCGTGGCCGCTTCGATCATGAACGGAATATCGGCACGCGTCGGCCCTCGCAGTCCCAAGCGCGCGGCTAGCTCGCGAGCATGGTCCGTCATGGTCTGGTCCCTCGCCGCATAGTCAGCCAGATCCGTGACGCGCAGGCCAAGCTGTTCTGCGACGAAGGCGGCGAGATCATGGGGCATCGCTCCCCTGTTCTGTATCAACTGCGCCAGTGTGATGCCCGGGTGGCGCAAGAGCGCGAGTTGCAGCGCGACGCCCAACTGGTTCCGTCGTTCCCGTCGCGCGCCGATGATCTCGATGTCCGCAGGCTCGAAGGTGTAGAGCCGAGCCAAGTGGTCGCGATCGGTCGGGATGGCAAGGATCTGATTGCGCTCGCTCTCGGTCAGGAGTTGATGCTTGCGCTTCGTCATGCCGATTCCCGTCCACAAAAGGTCAACTGCGCCTATGGACAGCCATGAGTAAAGAGACATAGTATGTGGACGGCTATGGGCGGGGTGAAGCGGTCGCCCTTCAGAGCGTCCACAGAACGACCGTTTGGGAGACACGATAGATGGGCGGCATTCTGGGCTACGCCCGCGTCAGCACCGGCGATCAGGATGTGGCGGGCCAGACCATGCGACTGGAGAATGCCGGCGCCATCAAGGTGTTCACCGATGTAATATCGGGAAAAAGCATGGAGCGGCCTGGACTGGCCGAACTGATCGCCTATGCCCGCAAGGGTGACACGCTCGCCGTGGTCCGCCTCGATCGGCTTGGGCGTTCGCTGACTGAACTGCTCGCCACAGTCGAAACTTTGCGCAGCCAAGGCATCGCCCTCCTGAGTCTTGAGGAAAAAATCGACACCTCGTCGGCCGCCGGCGAACTCATCTTCCATGTGTTCGGAGCTATCGCCCATTTCGAGCGGCGGCTAATCTCTGAGCGGACCCGCGATGGGATCGCCGCTGCACGCGCCAAGGGCAAGCAGCCTGGCCGTCAGCCGCTCGACATGTCCAAGGTGGATGCGGCCATCAAACTGGTCGAAGCCCGTATCTCGCCGACAGAGGCAGCACGGCAACTCGGCATCGGCAGATCCACCATCTATCGCGAAATGCGCCGCCTTGGCGTGGAAAGGCCTGCCTGAATGTCCAGATTGAAATCTGCTCACGATCTGTCCGGGCTGATGAAATATGCGGATCGTGCTCCGTGGGACGAGGCGATGGATGAAATGCTGTCCGCGCATCTCGGTCCGGCATGTGAAGCGACCGGCCTCGAACCCGACGCCATATTCGAGATCATCGGTGATCATTGGCAAGGGCCGCTATGGGGCTGCGCCTTTGAAGATCTGCTGACACAGGAACTGGAACCTGACGGTCGCAATCTGGTCGATGACTATCTCAAGCGCCGAGGCTGGAACGAGAAGGCGCCGAACAAGGCCTATATGCGCGCGCTGCGGGATACGATGATGTCGCTCTATGAGGTTAGCGAGGTCGTCCCCGGTCAGTCGATGACCTTGCGTGATCTGTTGCGGGATGTTGCGCCAGTCACGGTCCGCGAACACGGCGCGACACAGACCCTCGTCAACTGGGACAAGATCGCTGCACGGGTTGTCGATGTGAACGGTCGCCATGGCATCTCGGGCGCGCTGTTGCCGTTCAGCGCTGATGGCGCCCTACAACTGATCGACGCGTTTGGCCGGCTTGCGGACGATGCAAAGGACACCTCCGAACTAAACCAGACCGACCGGGATGCTATTTTACGGGCATCAGGCCCGATGTTCACGAACATGTGGCTGCTCGATTGTCTGGGCAAAGCCATGCCTGGCACCATGCCGGATATGGTCAACGCCGATGGCGATGATCTTGTGTTCCACCGCATCGTCTTCCCCCTGGCCAAGGGCGTGATCGGCAAGAGCGTGGTTCGCAGGCTGAACGCGGCACAATGGCTGGAGCCTGCCAGCGACACATTCTGGAACTGGCTGGTGCCGGTGACGAAGGAGAGAAAACCACGAACGGCCAAAGGCGGGCAGGCTTTTGTGACGACCATGGAGGACGGCACACCCGTCTTCGCCAATGTCGAGTTGGCGGGACGCAAACTGATCGTTGAGGTCAATAGTGCCGCCCGTGCGGAGAAAGCGATTGCGCAAATGGGCGAATGGCTTGGTGATTGCGTGAGCACACCTATGACCGAAATCCGGACTCTGGCCCAGTTCATGGCTGATGACGCCGCCCGCGCTCCGCAGGAAGAGCCGCTCGATATCCCGCCGGACGAAATGGAGCGCATCGTTCATGATATGCTGACACGCGAATATACCAAAACGCTTGATGAAGCGGTGCCTGCCCTTGGCAACAAGACGCCGCGCGCTCTGGCCCGCACGAAGGCTGGCCGGGCGAAAGTGGCCGACTGGCTCAAATATATAGAGAATGGCGCAGCAAAATCCGGGGTCGGCGAGCCAATGGCTACCTATGATTTTACGTGGATGTGGCAAGAGCTGGGCATCATCGGCCTCCGCAGGTGATGCCCTTGCACGCCGTTCCGGTATTGTTCGTCCTTAGCGTTGCTTGGCGTACCTCCCACGCTATGCCCTCTCGACGGGCTCGGCATGGCCGAGACCACGCCCGGGCCGCTGATCATGGTGACGCAGTTCGTCGGCTTTCTGGCAGCCTTCCGCGAGGCCACCGGACTGCCGCCGCTCATCGCCGCGACGTTGGGCGCGATTCTCACCACCTGGGTCACTTTCCTGCCCTGCTTCCTGTGGATCTTCGCCGGCGCGCCGTTCATCGAACGCCTGCGCGGCAACCGCGCATTGTCGGCCGCGCTTTCGGCGATCACCGCCGCAGTGGTGGGTGTCATTCTCAATCTGGCAGTCTGGTTCGGGATTCACACCTTGTTCGGGCAAGTCCGCGAAGTGCCGTTCGCGGCCGGCGCCATCGATCTCCCAGTCCTGACGTCCGTCGACTGGCCCGCGTTAGCGCTGGCGGTGGGTGCGATCCTCGCCATGTTCCGGTTCAAGGCCGGCATGCTGCCGGTGCTCGGCGTCTGCTCCGTCCTCGGGGCCGCATATGTAATGATCATCTGAAGGGAGTGACGTGTGACGATCGACCAATTTTCCCGACGCAGTGCAATCGCAACTCTTGGCATTGGAGCCGCAGCCATGACTATGAACGAAGCCTCGGCGCAGACGCCGACCGCAGCGCCGACGAATGTCCTCGCATTCGCCGGCAATCATCAGATCAAGCCGCTCAGGTTCGATCCCGCCAGGCTCCACGGCCTCTCCGAAAGGCTGATCACATCGCACCACGAGAACAATTATGCCGGCTCGGTCAAGGCGTTGAATATGATCGAAACACGCCTTGCCGCCGCGCTCGCTGACCCGGACCTACCGCCGGTGGTCTATGGCGGCCTCAAGCGCGAGGAGCTGCACCGCACCGGCTCGGTCGTGCTCCATGAAATCTATTTCGACGGGCTGGGCGGCAACGGTCAAGCAGCCGGCTCGATCCGCGACGCGCTGGGCGCGGCGTTCGGCTCGTTCGACCGCTGGGAGACCGACTTCCGCCGCACCGGCATGAGTCTTGCCGGCGGATCAGGTTGGTGCGTGCTCGTCTACAATCTCCACACCCGCTCGCTGCACAACCATTGGGCGTGGGATCATATGCACGGCGCAATCGCCGGCGTGCCGCTGCTGGCGCTCGATATGTACGAGCATAGTTTTCACATGGATTACGGCACCGCCGCCGCCAAATACGTCGACGCCTTCTTCCGCAACATCGACTGGGAAGTGGTCGACCGCCGCTATGCCGCGGCTTTGCGCGGCGGCGGCTGACCCGTCCGCCGAGGATCAACACCCACTTCTGCGCGACACCTGAGTTGGCGACCACAAAGGGGGCAGGTCCGATGGGAGATGCAACAGTGACATCCGGCCCGAACATCGCTCTTCTTTGGCGCGGACAAGCGGCCGAGTGGACGCATCGCTTTCATGAAGCTCGGCAGTGGCCGATCGTTCAAGCCTTGCGGTCGTTCGGGGCGACCACAAGGCCTGTACTGTACAGAGACGAAGCGGTTCGCGACATTCGTGACGAGTTGCTGTCGTTCGACGCGGTGCTGGTCTGGGTGAATCCGTTGGACATTTCAGGCGACCGCTCGGTGCTCGACCCGATGCTGCGCGAAGTCGCGGCGTGCGGCGTTGTCGTCAGCGCGCATCCTGACGTGATCGCCAAAATCGGCGTCAAGGAAGTGCTCTACACAACGCGATCCATGGAATGGGGCAGCGATGTCGATCGATACGTGGACGCTGAAGGCCTTCGCGCTCGTTTCCCCGAACATCTTGCCGCAGGCCCGCGCGTGCTGAAGCCGAACTACGGCAACGGCGGCAGGAATGTATGGCGTGTCCAACTAGACGAAGCGGGAAACGCTCCGGCTTTGAAAACGTCGGTGAAAGTTCAAGAGGCCCGCCAAGGAAGCAAATCGGAGCGCATCAGCCTAGCCGAGTGCTTGGAAAGGTGGGTGCCGTTTCTAAACGACGGCGGCGTGCTGATCGATCAGGCTTATCAGCCGCAGTCGTCCGAGGGCATGGTCCGCTGCTACGTGTGCGGGCACCGAGTGGTTGGCTTTGGGCACAACCTGATCACTGCGCTGATGACGCCAACGGCCATTGATACAACGTCGTCAACCCCACAGCCGATGGGCCGCGCCATGTTCGGACCGGAGGTGACGCGCTTCGCAGCCTTACGGAAAGCGATGGAGGATCGCTGGATTCCAGAGATGCAAAGGTTGCTGTCGATCGCCGACCACGATCTTCCGCTTCTTTGGGACGCCGACTTCCTATTTCGCCCTGGTGAAGCCATCAGCGATGGCTCCTATGCGCTTTGCGAGATCAATGCTAGTTCGGTTGCACCATTTCCGCCAAGCGCCGTCCAGCCAGTCGCCGCAGCGGCAATCGGTCGCGCTCTTGCCATTCGTTTGACGAAGGAGACCTCCAATCCTCATTGATATGATTCAAGCAATTCAAGAGACGTGACATTGGTCGTATCAATCAGACAAGCCTAAGGGTGAGCGAGGCTGGGTGAAACCGGCTCAGGTGGCAGCGCGGAGATACTGGTAGAGGGTTTCGCGACTGATCCCCAGGTCACGGGCGATGACGGCCTTGCGCTCGCCGTCATCAACACGGCGGTGCAGCTCGGCGACCATTTCGTCGGAGAGGGAACGTTTCCGCCCGCGATAAGCACCGCGTTGTCTGGCGACCGCAATGCCTTCGCGCTGCCGCTCCCGGATCAGGGCGCGCTCGAATTCGGCGAACGCACCCATGACCGAGAGCATCAGGTTGGCCATCGGGGAATCCTCGCCCGAGAAGGCCAGGCTTTCCTTCACGAACTCGATCCGGACGCCTCTTTTGGTGAGGGACTGAACCAGTTTGCGCAGATCGTCGAGATTACGCGCCAATCGATCCATGCTGTGGACCACGACGGTGTCACCCTCGCGGGCGAAGGCGAGCATGGCATCGAGTTCGGGGCGGTTGATGTCCTTGCCCGATGCCTTGTCGGTGAAAATCCGGTCGAGCGACTGCCCGTCCAACTGGCGATCGACATTCTGATCGAATGTGCTCACCCGGACGTAACCGATCCTCTGGCCTTTCATCGCCGCCTCCGGTCAAAATGTCAGGTTGAATTCTATGACACGGCGGAACATGCGTCAATAAATGCTTGCCATAACCCTATCCTGACAGAAACCGCCGCTGCATCCTGACGTCCGGTTAGGCTATACTCCAGATTGACGACAGAAGATCAAATCCCGCAAAAATAGCGGCCTCACTTGTCCTATACGGACGAAAACTGAAGTGCGTCCAAAATAGGACATTCGGCAACGTCGTCGCCGGTGCATTTGTCTAATGTTGTCGCCAGCGCCGCCTCTATCTTCTGCAAATCGGCAATACGGCGACGGACATCGTCAAGGTGTGCTTGGGTTCTCCCCATCACCTCTGCGCACGTTTGCGCTCCAACGTCGGTCAGCGACAACAAAGACCGAATCTCATCCATCGCAAAGCTCAGATCGCGGGCGCGCAGGATGAACTGCAACCTTTGCACCAGTTCCGGCGAATAGACCCGGTAGCCATTGGCGTTGCGCGCCGGTGCTGGCAGCAATCCGACCTTCTCGTAATAGCGGACGGTTTCGAGATTGCAGCCGGTCCTCCGGGCAAGCTGAGCGCGTAAAATGCCAGATTGTGGCTGCATGAAAAACCTCTTGAGTCTGTACCTACTACAGAGGCTACACTGCGAATCACGAAGGCGGAAGAAAGGATTTGCGGCATGGCCTCAGCGCCTGAATCAGGACAGTCAGCCCTCACTGAAAACGACGAGCCGAAGCGGGCGAACTGGGTCGCCACGGGCGCGCTGATCGGCGCGGGGCTGGCCTCCGCCTGCTGCGTCGTGCCGCTCCTGTTCGTTACGCTTGGCATATCCGGCGCGTGGATCGCCAACCTGACCGCGCTCGAACCTTACAAGCCTTATGTCGCGGCGGTGACGCTGGCTCTGCTCGGCTACGGCTTCTGGCATGTCTATTTCAAGCCGAACCCACCCTGTGAGGACGGCTCATATTGCGCTCGTCCGCAATCGGCCCGCACTACCAAAGCGGTGCTGTGGCTGGGTCTCGCCATCGTCATCCTCGCGCTCACCATCGACTGGTGGGCACCTTGGTTTTATTGAAAGGGTACACCCATGAAGAAGACTATACTCATTGGGCTGGCCGTGCTGGCAACCGCCGGTGGCGGGGTCGCCCTAGCACTTGACAATTCAGCACAGGATCGCCCTGCGGCCACCGCAACCGCTCAGAGGCAAGCCACCTTTGCCATCGAAAACATGACCTGCGCCACCTGCCCGATCACCGTGAAGAAGGCGATGGAAGGCGTGGCAGGTGTCAGCGCGGTGACGGTTGATTTCGCCGCCAAGACCGCGCGCGTAACATATGATCCTCGCCGCGCGAATGCTGCTGCGATTGCCGCTGCGTCGACCAATGCGGGTTATACGGCGCGCGCTATTCAAAACTGAATGACGGCGCCCGTCGCGCCTGAAGAAAGCTGTATCCAATGAACGATTGTTGCAACCGCCCTGGGCGGGATGGATATGACGTGGCCGTCGTCGGTGCGGGCTCGGCGGGTTTTTCCGCCGCGATCACCGCCGCCGAACTCGGGGCGAAAGTCGCGCTGATCGGCCATGGCACGATTGGCGGCACCTGCGTCAATGTCGGCTGCGTTCCGTCCAAGACGCTGATCCGTGCCGCCGAGGCGGTGCACGGTGGGCGAGCCGCCACGCGCTTTCCCGGCCTTGGCGGTAACATTCAACTAGGCGATTGGGCGCAGCTCGCGGCATCAAAGGATGAATTGGTCAGCACGCTGCGCCAGAAAAAATATGTCGATCTTCTGCCCGCCTATTCCGGGGTAAGCTATATCGAGGGCAAGGCACGCTTCGCAGACGGTGCGCTGATCGTTGACGATGTGCCGATAAAAGTCGGCAAGGTCATATTGGCGATGGGTGCGCACGCCGCCGTGCCGCCGATTCCGGGGATGGACAGCGTGCCCTACCTAACCAGCACATCGGCGCTAGCGCTGGATCGCCTGCCCAAATCGCTGCTGGTGATCGGTGGCGGGGTGATTGGGGTTGAACTGGGACAGATGTTTTCGCGTCTGGGCGTTGATGTCACCATCTGCTGCCGAAGCCGCCTGCTCCCCGAAATGGACCCGGAAGTGAGTGCCGCGCTGAAAAACTATTTGGAAGCCGAGGGCGTGCGGGTTTGCGCAGGTGTCGGCTATCAGCGTATCGCCCAAACACAGAGCGGGGTCGAATTGACCTGCGAGGGGCATCGCGACACCGTCGCGGCGGAACAGGTGCTGATTGCCACCGGACGCCGACCCAATAGCGACGGGCTTGGGTTGGAGGAGCGCGGCATAGTGCTTGCCCGTAATGGTGGAATCGTCGTCGATGACCACCTCGAAACGTCGGTCTCAGGCATTTACGCGGCGGGCGATGTAACGGGACGGGACCAGTTCGTCTACATGGCCGCCTATGCCGCAAAACTGGCCGCGCGCAACGCGGTGACGGGCAACCAATACCGCTACGACAATTCCGCCATGCCATCCGTCGTTTTCACTGACCCGCAAGTCGCCAGCGCAGGCCTCACTGAAACGACAGCACGGGCGCAAGGCCTGGACATCAAGGTTTCGCTGCTCCCGCTCGATGCTGTGCCAAGGGCACTGGCAGCACGCGATACGCGGGGTCTCATCAAACTGGTTGCCGACAAGGCAAACGACCGTTTGCTGGGTGGCCAGATCATGGCACCCGAAGGCGCGGATTCGATCCAGACACTGGTGCTGGCGATCAAACATGGCATGACCACCCTGGAATTGGGTGCAACGATATTTCCTTACCTGACCACTGTGGAAGGCCTCAAACTGGCGGCCCAAACGTTTGATAAGGATGTCGCCAAACTGTCTTGCTGCGCCGGGTGATTGCTCGGGGATCAACCGGCAACGAATGGCCTCCCTCCAGTGCAAGCCGCTTTGGTGTCAATTTTGTAATTCGCCTCAGCGGGAGAGCAAAATGGCACGACGCCGACTTCTGACCGGAGACGAGCGCCGGCGCCTGTTCGATCCTCCTGTCCAAGAAACCGCGATCATTGGGCATTATACCCTTTCTGCGGAAGATGTTGAATTGGTTGGGCGCCGCTATGGTCCAGCAAATCGACTCGGTCTGGCTGCACAAATCGCTTTGATGCGACATCCCGGCTTTGGTCTGCAACCCGAGATCGGGCTTCCCGACGTCATTCTTCAGTACCTCGCGGCACAGTTATTCGTCGATCCTTCCTCCTTCTCTGCATATGGTCAGCGCGCGCAAACCCGTACCGATCATGCCGATCTCGTGGCGCGTTATCTTGGCATACGCCCGTTTCGACGCGGCGACCTGGCACTTGCCCTGAATCTTGCCGCGCAAGCCGCCGAGTATACAGACAGAGGTGAACCGATTGTTCGCGCCCTCATGGTTGGCCTGAAGGGTGAGCGGTTCATTCTTCCGTCAGGCGACACACTGGAACGCGCCGGTCTTGCTGGCCGGGCACGCGCACGCAAAGCTGCCGCAGCCGCAATCGTCGAAGGCCTCAGCTCTGCTGAACTGACACGGCTAGACGAACTCGTAATCAACAACCCGGATTTCGGCATGACACCGCTGGCGTGGTTGCGTAATTTCGAAGAAGCCCCGACTGCGGCCAATATCAATGGCTTGCTTGAGCGCCTGCGCTATGTTCGCGGCATAGGTATCCACCCGGTAGTTGGGGGCGCCATTCCGGAATTCCGCTTTGCCCAATTTGTCCGCGAGGGCGGCGTGGCACCGGCATTCCTGCTTTCGGATTACAGCGTCAATCGCAGGCGGGCGACGTTGACGGCCGCAGTGATCGACCTTGAGGCCAGACTTGCCGATGCCGCGATCCAAATGTTTGACCGACTTATCGGCGGCATGTTCACGCGCGCGCGGCGTGGGCGCGAGCGTCGCTACCAAGATAGTATTCAGTCGGTGGGGCAACTCATGCGGCTGTTTGGCGCCACGATTACAGCACTTGATGAGGCTGTCCAGAATGGCGGCGATCCGCTCGAATTGATTGACGAAGCGGTGGGCTGGCACCGGCTTGTTGCGGCAAAGGCCCAAGTAGATGCCCTTGCTGATCTTGCCGGCGAGGACGCACTGGTAACGGCAACCGAGCGTTACGCCACGCTACGGCGTTTCAGCCCGGCATTTCTGGACGCCTTCACCTTCAAGGCGTCTGGAACAGGGACGGCACTGATCAAAGCCATCGATGTCATTCGCGATGCGAACACACGAAAGTCGCGCGACCTTCCCGATGGCGTTCCACTGCCATTCCCCAATCGGCAGTGGAAGCGTCTCATCACCGAAAGCGGCCGTATCGACCGCCGACGTTATGAAATTGCGATCATGGCAACCTTGCGTGATCGTTTGCGCGCCGGTGATGTATGGATCGAGGGAACCCGCAACTATCAGCGCTTCGATGCCTATTTGCTGGGTCGGCGCGACGCCGCCAAAGTGGCGGATGTGCTTCCGTTCGATTCAAATGCTGCATCCTACCTCGCTGACCGGGCACGAAATCTTGACTGGCGGCTGCGCCGATTTGCCAAGCAGTTGAAAACAAACAAGCTTGAGGGAGTGTCGCTCGAACGAGACCGGCTCAAGCTTCAGCAAATGCCGCCTGTCACCCCACCGGAAGCTGAAGCCCTCGATCGCAAGCTCGATACCCTGCTTCCCCGCGTGCGCATCACCGAGCTGCTGCTTGAAGTCGCCGAACGCACTGGTTTTTTGAACGCATTCCGTGACCTGCGCTCAGGCAAGGAGCACGACAACCCCAGCACGGTACTCGCCGCAATTCTGGCTGATGGCACCAACCTCGGGCTGGAGCGGATGGCCAATGCCAGCGAAGGCGTCAGCTATGCCCAACTCGCATGGACCCACAACTGGTATCTTTCACCCGAGAACTATCAGGCCGCGCTGGCCATGATCATCTCAGCCCATCACGAATTACCCTTCGCGCGGCATTGGGGCGCTGGCACCAGTTCGTCGTCCGATGGCCAGTTCTTCCGGTCGGGGCGGAGCCGTTCAGGGGCGGCGGACGTCAATGCCAAATATGGCGCCGAACCTGGCGTGAAAATCTATTCTCACCTTTCCGATCACTTCGCATCATTCGGATCACGGATCATGTCCGCGACGGCAGGTGAAGCGCCTTACGTGCTCGACGGGCTTGTCCTGGGCGCCGGCAACCTTCCGTTGCATGAGCACTATACCGATACCGGCGGCGCCACCGATCATGTTTTCGCACTCTGCCACCTACTCGGGTTCCGCTTCGCGCCCCGGCTGCGCGATATTGGCGACCGCAAGCTGGGTTCGATCGCTGCGCCATCGACATACAAGGGCATCGAAAATCTGATGGGCCGCACCATCAAAACGGCAGCGATCGAGGCCGATTGGGATGACATCGTCAGGATTGTCGCCTCAATCAAGGATGGCACGGTGGCGCCGTCAGTAATCTTGCGAAAACTTGCCGCCTACAAACGCCAGAACAGGCTGGATTTTGCATTGGCTGAACTGGGCCGTATCGAGCGCACTTTGTTCACGCTCGATTGGCTTGAACAACCGGAACTGCGACGTGCCTGTCAGGCCGGTCTCAACAAAGGCGAGGCGAGGCATACGCTTGCCGCCGCCATCTATACCAACCGGCAGGGTCGGTTCACCGATCGCTCGCTGGAAAATCAGGAATTTCGCGCATCTGGGCTGAACCTGCTGATTGCGGCGATTTCCTACTGGAACACGGTCTATCTCGACCGGGCCGCCCAGCACCTCAACGCTGTCGGCACGACGTTCGATGCGGCACTGCTTGCGCACCTTTCTCCGATGGGCTGGGCGCACATCAGTCTGACCGGCGATTACCTCTGGGAGCAGGCCAGGCGACTTCCAGCAGGTGAATTCCACCCACTCAACGAGCCAATGGCGCGGTTGAAGCGTGTAGCGTAGCCCATGTTCCGCTTATGTCCGAGAAATCGTTGTCTGGCGAACTGTCCCCCGTCAGCACCAATGGCACAGATTTGAGGTTGTGATTTAAGGAGGGTT
>NZ_LSKG01000016.1:0-1794 GCF_001557005.1 Sphingomonas sp. CCH15-F11
AACGGGAATACGCCCCCGGTGCGATCGCGACCGAAAGCGGGCTGGACGCCGACGATCGCCTGAAACCCGAATTCGTGCGCTCGGTGCTCGACCTCGTCGCCGCGGGAGATGAGGAGGGCGCGCGCGACCGCGTCGCGCCCCTCCACCCCGCCGACATCGCCGACCTCGTCGAACTGACCCCCAACGACGATCGCCCCGCGCTGGTCGCGGCGATCGCCCCGCTGATCGACGGCGACGTGCTCGCGGAAATGAACGACTGGGTGCGCGATGTGCTGATCGACGCGCTCGAGCCGCGCCAGCTCGCCGACATGGCGTCGGAGCTCGACACCGACGACGCGGTCGCGATCATCGAGGATCTGGGCGAGGAGGATCAGCGCGCGGTGCTGCGCGCGCTCGACCCCGACGATCGCGCCGCGATCGAGGAGGCGCTGAGCTATCCCGAGGAATCGGCCGGCCGCCTGATGCAGCGCGAGCTCATCGCGGTGCCCGAACATTGGTCGGTCGGCGACGTGCTCGACTATCTGCGCGCCGATGACCAGCTCACCACCGATTTCTGGGAAGTGTTCGTGGTCGATCCGGCGCATCATCCGGTCGGCACCTGCAACCTGTCCTGGATCCTGCGCACCCCGCGCGTCGTCGCGATCAGCGACGTGATGAAGCGCGAGCAGACGCTGATTCCGGTCGATATGGACCAGGAGGAAGTGGCGCTGCGCTTCCAGAAATACGCGCTCATTTCCGCGGCGGTGGTCGATGCCAATGGCCGGCTGGTCGGCATGATCACCGTCGACGACATCGTCCACATCATCCAGGCCGAAGCGGGCGAGGACGCGCTGCTGCTGTCGGGCGCGGGCGACGGCGACATCAACGAACCCGTGCGCGACACCTATCGCGCGCGCGTGCGCTGGCTGATCGCCAACCTGTTCACCGCATTGGTCGCCGCCACGATCATCACCCAGTTCGAGGATACGATCGCGGCGATGGTCGCGCTCGCCGCGCTGATGCCGATCGTCGCGGGTGTCGGCGGCAATGCCGGCACGCAGACGCTGGCGGTGACGGTGCGCGCACTGGCGACCAATCAGCTGACCCCGGCCAACACCTTGTGGGCGGTGCGGCGCGAGGTTGCGATCGCGGTGCTCAACGGCGCGACGGTGGCACTGGTGATCGGGGTGGGGGTCGGGCTGTTCTTCGCCAATCCGCTGCTCGGTCTGGTCATCGGCACCGCGATGCTCGCCAATATCGTCATCGCGGGGCTGGCCGGCGTGGTCGTGCCGCTGACGCTCGAACGTTTCCGCGCCGACCCCGCGATCTCGTCGTCGATCTTCGTGACGATGGTGACCGATTCGATGGGTTTTCTGGTGTTCCTGGGCCTCGCGACTGTCAGCGGCCTGGTCGGATAGCCGCCGAAATACCGTCTTGATCGCTGCCGCCGTGCCGCCCAGATCAGTCCGGTGCCGCTTCACCTGACCAAAGTCGCCTATGGCGCCGACTCGCTCGACACGCTCCAATCCTGGTTCGCGGGCCGCGAAGCGGCGGGCGGCGCGTCGCTGACCACCCGCTATCTCCCCAAGCGGCATGCGGAGATCGTCGGCGGCTCGCTCTACTGGATCCTGAAGCACCAGCTCGTCGCTCGCTCGGCCATCCTCGGCTTTGGCGACGCGGAGGGCGGCCGGGTGGCGATCCATGTCGACCCGCGCCTCGTGCTCGTCCAGGCCCGCCCGAAGCGCGCGCATCAGGGCTGGCGCTATCTGGAGGCGAAGGATGCGCCCCCCGATCTCGGCTCGGGCACGGCGGGCG